>CAJJZO010000333.1 GCA_905197585.1 uncultured Collinsella sp. | reverse complement strand
CGGCTTCGGCAAGACCGAGATCGCCGTGAGAGCAGCGTTCAAGGCCATACAGGACGGCAAGCAGGTGGCCGTCCTCGTGCCGACCACGCTGCTCGTGCAGCAGCATCACGAGACGTTCACCGAACGGTACGAGGGCTTCCCGGTCACCGTCGCGGCCATGAGCCGCTTCCAGACGACCAAGGAGATCAACGAGACCATCGAGGGACTGGAGACGGGTGGCGTCGACGTCGTCATCGGCACCCACAAGCTGCTCAACCCCAAGATCAAGTTCAAGGATCTCGGCCTTGTCATCATCGACGAGGAGCAGCGGTTCGGCGTCGAGCACAAGGAGACGCTCAAGGCGTTGCGCACCAATGTGGACGTGCTCTCGCTGTCCGCCACGCCTATCCCGCGCACGCTTGCCATGACCGTCTACGGCGACCTCGACGTGTCGGTAATCGACGAACTGCCGCCCGGACGCAAGCCGATACAAACCATACTGCGCTACGAGAACAACCGCGAGTGGGTGAACCGGCTCATCGGTCACGAACTGTCGATCGGCCGACAAGCATACATCGTGTATCCTCTTATCCAGGAAAACGAGAAGCTCGAGTTGAAAGCGCTCGAGGAGGGATTTGAATATATCAGAAACACGTTCCGCAGCTACAAAGTGAGCTTTGTGCACGGCAAGATGAAACCTGCCGAAAAAGACTGCCAGATGCAGCTGTTTGCCAGCAAGCAGACACAAATTCTTGTGGCTACTACGGTTATCGAGGTGGGCGTCAACGTGCCAAACGCCTCGGTGATGGTGATTGAAAACGCAGAGCGTTTCGGACTGTCGCAGCTGCACCAGCTGCGCGGACGCGTGGGCCGGGGCGCCCACCAGTCTTACTGTATCATGGTCAACTGCTCGGACCAGGACGGAACGCAGGAACGCCTGGATATTTTAAACCGATCCAACGACGGCTTTTATATCGCTTCCGAGGATCTAAAGCTGCGCGGTCCTGGCGATTTTTTTGGCGTGCGTCAG
>CAJJZO010000332.1 GCA_905197585.1 uncultured Collinsella sp. | reverse complement strand
ATGCCAAGCACAGCACCGGCGATGGCACAACCGCCTGCATACACGAGTGGGTTAATAAGGTCATAGCCGTAGGTTGCGACATCGAGGAACCACAGCGGGATGATACCCCAGTGCAGGCCGAACATGACGAGCAGGCTCCAGAACGTGCCGATGACGAAGCCGGCGATGGCGGGCTGGAAGTTGATGAGCATCAAGATGATCTGGGCAACGATGTTGGAGAGGACCGTCATGACCGGACCGACCACAAGCAGGCCAAGGATGCCGCAAATGAGGAGCGTCAGGATGTTGGAGAAGAACGAGCTCACAAGCGCGGGCAGCGCGTTAGAAAGGGCCTTGTGCACCTTGGAGGCAATCCAGACGATAAAGATCGCAGGCAGAATCGTCGATGAGTAATTCTGCATGATTAGCGGGATGCCAAAAATATCACCGTAGACATTGGACTCGAAGACCGTACCGGCGCCGAGCGTGTAGAGCGGATCTCCACCCATAAGGGCAACGAGCGTCGGGTAGACGAGGATACCGCCGAGCGCCATTCCCATAACGGGCTTAAGTCCGAACTTCTTGGCCGACGTCCAGCCAATGATTAGCGGAAAGTAATAGAAGACCGAATCTCCGATTGCCGAGAGCGTCACATACGTATTGCTGTCCTTGGCAAGCCAACCGGCAACCGTGCAGAGCGCGAGCATCGACTTGATAAAGCCACCGGCCATAAGCACGCCAAGAACCGGTTGCAGAATCTCGGAGATGATGGCCAGCAGACGCGAGAATGGATCGCCCTTTTTGACGTCGTCGCCTTCATCGATATCGAGTGCGGGTTTGGAGTCGAACCCGCCAATCTGAACAAGGTCGTTGTAGACGGCCTCGACAGTGGCACCAATCACGACCTGATACTGTCCGCCGGCCTGGATGACGTCAACGACGCCCTTCGTCGCCTTAAGCTCATTGGTCTGGGCGAGCGATTCATCCTTGAGGCGGAAGCGGAGACGCGTAATGCAGTGGCTCACGTCTAACACATTGTCT
>CAJJZO010000331.1 GCA_905197585.1 uncultured Collinsella sp. | reverse complement strand
ACCATGCAGGATTGGCTGCAGGACAGCTTCCGTCCGCTGCCGGGTGGCTTTGTGGCCTGCACGCCCAACGATGTGGACGAGCTGCGTGCGATCTTTAAGCAGCTGGGGAGCGAGATTTGTGCCGTGATGCTCGAGCCGATCCAGGGTGAGAGTGGCGTGCACCCCATGACCGAGGAGTTTATGGCGGCAGCGCGCGACCTGGCACACGAAGTGGGCGCCGTGCTTATCGCCGACGAGGTCCAGTGCGGCATCTTCCGCTCCGGCAAGCCGTTTGCATTCCAAACCTATGGCGTGGAGCCCGACATCATGAGCCTTGCCAAGGGCATTGCCGACGGCGTGCCCATGGGTGCCGTGGTGGCAAAGAAGGAAATCGCCGACGTCTTTAAGCCCGGCGATCATGGTTCGACCTTTGGCGGTAACTGCCTGGCCATCACGGCGTGTGCCGCGACGCTCTCCGCGCTCGTGCGCGGCGATTATGCCGACCATGCTGCCAAGGTAGGCGCCTATATGGAGGCAAAGCTCGCTAAGCTGCCGCACGTGACCGAGGTGCGTGGCCGCGGCTTGATGCTCGGCTGTGATTTGGATGATGCTGCGGGCGATGCGCATGATATTGTTGCCCGCGCGCTGGCCGCCGGTGCCGTGATTAACGCTACGGGTGCCCATACGCTGCGTTTCCTGCCGCCGCTCGTCTGCGAGGAAGCCGACGTGGATAGTCTGATTGAGATCCTGTCGGGTGTCTTGGGCTAACGCGGTGCAATAACTCAATTTGGACCGGGTTCCGGACTGCTGACGTGCCCTATGCGGCATGATTCAGCGGTCTGGAGCCCGTTTTGCCTTAGATTTGCTAAGGCAAGGGGGACCTGCTGACCAAAAAACAGTAAATATGAGTACTGCTACCGATTTGGTAGCAGCAGTTTTGGACTAATAAGGCCAGATATCAAGTCGAATGGTAGCGCGCAGAGATGTGGTGTAAGAGGCGGGGCATGCCCCGCCTCTTCTCTTTCTTGAAAGGGAGGGGACACCGC
>CAJJZO010000330.1 GCA_905197585.1 uncultured Collinsella sp. | reverse complement strand
CTCGATGCCGGCGGCGCGACGCACAGCCTGGATGGCGAGCGGTGCCGAGATGCGACGGCGGTAGTCGGCCGAGCCCCACAGGTTGGTGCCGTAGCCCAGCGAGCGCACGGATGCGGCCAGGGCGCGAAGCTCGTCCTCGGAAGGATGCTCGTTGGTAAGGCCGCACGCCTCGCCCTGCAGCAGGGTCGCGCGCAGCGGGCGGGCACCCACGGTGACGTGCCAGGAGCCGTCCCACCAGGCGGCGGTGACGTTGAGCGAGGGGAAGTCGGTCGCGGCCTTGCGCACGGCCTCGTAGCTCGCGCGGTAGTCGTGTTTAACGACCACGATGTGCTCGATCACGTCGCGCACGTAACCCATGTCGACGAACTCCGCGAGCGGCACGCGGCCGGCGCCCGTCAGCTCTACATAGGAATCGAGCGCCAAAAAGGCCGAGAGCACGTCCGAAAAGCCAAAGCGGCCGTAGATGCTGCCGCCCACCGTGGCGGTATTGCGCAGCTGCACGCCCACGATATCGTGGACGGCGAACTCAAAGACATGGTTGACAAGCGCGTTGAGCTCGGCATGGCGCTCGAGCTGGCGCAGGGTACACATGGCACCGATGCGAAACTCGGTCTCGGTCTCCTCGATCTGATCGAGACCGCAGGCCGAAAGGTCAATCGCCGTCGCCACACGACGCGAACCCAGACGCATCCAGATGCCACCGCCCACAATCTTGTTGTTGCGGTTCTTCTGCAAGAGCTCATAGGCTTCGGCCGCGTTTCCAACACGGACGTAGGTACCGAACTTGAGCACGTTCTCCCCCATCTCTCCACTTGTCCAGTACGTTTAAGTGTACCAAACGAGGGGCCGCACACCGTTTTAGGACAAAATCCACCCACCCATACATAACTTGCGGTGATATACGGACTGATTAGCCGTTCTGGGACGCTAAACAGTCCGTATTTCACCGCAAGTTATGAGGAGTCCTCCGGGATAGAAAAGGCTCCCAGCTGGATAGCTGGGAGCCTCATCACATGCTATTTCGAGCGAAGATTT
>CAJJZO010000329.1 GCA_905197585.1 uncultured Collinsella sp. | reverse complement strand
CATAACCCCGCGCGTGCAGGAGCTGCGTGTGATCAACACCATCTGCGCCGCCACGAGTGAGCGTCAACAGGCAGCAGCCACACTTGCCAACCGCTGCGACTGCATGGTCGTGGTGGGTGGCAAGAACTCGGGCAACACCCGCCGCCTGGCGCAGATTTGCGCAGACGCCTGCGAGCGCACGTATCATATCGAGGAAGCTTCCGAGCTCCAGGCCGCGTGGTTTACCGACGCTCACCACATCGGCATCACCGCCGGAGCCTCCACCCCGCAAGAACACATCGAGCGCGCCGTCACGCGCATCAAGGAGCTTTGCCGCTAACCATGGACCAGACCGTACCCGCATACGCCGCCGAGGTGGCCGATTACGGGCGCAGCCGCGACCCCGAGCCGGGTGAAGGCGCGCTCGTTAAGAACGTGCGTCCCGAGTCGCCCGCATGGGATGTGGGTATCGAGCCGGGCATGCGCGTGCTCACGGTCAACGGCGAGCAGCTCACCGACATGATCGTATGGCTCTGGGAGGCCGACGATGATACCGTCGACCTGGAGGTTTTCGATCCGCGCGACAACACCGTCACCTCCGTCGAGCTCGACCGCTTCCCAGGAGAGGACTGGGGCCTGGAATTCGATGGCCCCATCTTTGACGGCATGCGTACCTGCGTCAACGCCTGCGTGTTCTGCTTTATGACCATGCTCCCCAAGGGCGGTCGCTCCACGCTCTACATCCGCGACGACGACTATCGTCTGAGCTTTTTGCAGGGCAATTTTGTTACGCTCACGAACCTCTCCGACGAGGACGTGCAAAACGTCATCGACCGCAATATGAGCCCCATGAACGTGTCGGTCCACGCCGTGAGCCCCGACGTCCGCCGCCGCATGATGGGCCGCAACGCCCAGCGCGGCATGGACGTACTCGAGGCCATCATGGCCGCCGGCATCGAGATTCACGCGCAGATTGTGTTGTGCCCCGGCATGAACGACGGCGAGGAGCTGGAAAAGACCCTGCGCTTTTGCGAGGAGCACGAGCAAATCACCAGCCTGGGCATCGTGCCGCTCGGTTTTACCAAGCATCAGAACCGTTTTAGCTG
>CAJJZO010000328.1 GCA_905197585.1 uncultured Collinsella sp. | reverse complement strand
AAAACCTGTTCCGCTTCTTGTGCGGACTGGTCGAAAGAGCGCGGGGCCGTGCCTTTGACTATGAGGCGGTGGCGCTTGATAAACGCTGCGTTGACGGCACTTGCGTGTTCAAGCAGGCTTCCTTTGTCCAAGAGCTCGCGGCGGAGCAGGCGCTGGCAGATAGCAAGATGGGGAGTTTTTTGCTCCTGCGCGTGGTACCGGGCATGGAGCCTGTCGGCGAGCTGGTGGGCGCAATTGGGTCGACAATCCGCGAGAGCGACGCGGCGGGCTTGGTCGACGGCGACGTGCTCTACCTGCTTATGCGCCAGGCAAAGGCGTGCGATCTGCCCATTATCCGCGAGCGCCTGAGCGCAAAGCAGATTGCGGTGGAGCCCATCGACGGCGAGGACATCGTGGCGCTGCTGCAGCACATCTCTTATACCGGTGACGGTGAGGGGGGTGCCGCTTGATCTCGCTTGTCGTTGCTGCCGTCTTGCTGCTGATTCATGTGCTGGTTTGCCTGATGCTGTGGACGCTCATGAAGCTGGGCCTGCTGCCGGTGCGCGGACACATGCTGGCTGTGATAGTGCTGGTGCCGCTGTGGGGCCCGTTGCTGGTGGTTCTGCTATCGGTCCGCAGCGTGGTGTTTGGCGAGGGGCTGAAAGAGTCTGCGCTGGAGTCGCTGCGCTTCAACGCCGACCTGCATCGCAGCATCCTGGTGCACGACCGTGACGCCGATGCGGGCGTGGTCCCGCTCGAGGAGGCGCTTATCGTCAACGACCCGGCATACCGGCGCCGCCTAATGCTCTCCATGCTCACCGAGGAGCCCGACGCGTACCTGGCGCAGCTGCAGGCGGCTAAGCTTAACGACGACGTTGAGGTGGCGCACTATGCCGCGACGGCGGTGGCGCAGATCTCCAAGGAGTCCGACCTTAAGCTTCAGCAGCTGGAGCGTGCCTTTAAGACGGACCCGAATGCGCAAAACCTCAACGAATACTGCGATTTTCTTGGTGAATACTTGGGCTCGGGCTTGGCCGAGGGGCGCGTGGCTCAGATTCAGCGCCAACAGTACGCGCGCCTGCTTGCGCGTCGCTGCGAGCGCGAAGACACTTTTGAGCT
>CAJJZO010000327.1 GCA_905197585.1 uncultured Collinsella sp. | reverse complement strand
CGTCACGGCTGCGCCGTGCCACCTCCCCTATCGAGGGGAGGCTTTGGCATTTCGGAACACTTGATCTCTTCGCCAGAGGCTCCCCTACTAGGGGAGCTGTCTGCGAAGCAGACTGAGAGGTTCGGCTCAGTATCTGCCATCCGCGACTGAGAGGGCTATACAGAAAGAGGACTCTATTATGAAAACTCAGGCCTTAAAAGGTATGCGCGACCTTCTGCCCAACGAGCAGACCCTGCGCGACTACATTCAGGGCAAAATTCTCGAGACTTACCGCGCATCCGGCTTCGAGCGCATCTCCACCCCCATGCTGGAGGATATGGAGAACCTCGACAAGTCCGACGGCGGCGACAACCTGAACCTCATCTTCAAGGTGCTCAAGCGCGGCGACAAGCTCACCGCCGCCCTGAACTCCGGCGACCCGAAAGAGCTCTCCGACATGGGCCTGCGCTATGATCTGACCCTGCCCCTGAGCCGCTTCTACGCCGCCAACAAGGACAAGCTCCCCCACCCCTTCAAGGTCATCCAGACCGACCGCGTCTTCCGCGCCGAGCGCCCCCAGAAGGGCCGTCTGCGCGAGTTCGTCCAGTGCGACATCGACATTCTGGGCGACGAGAGCCCCAACGCCGAGGTCGAGCTCATCGACGTGACCACCCGCGCCCTGCTGGGCATCGGCTTCGACGGCTTCACCGTCAACATCAACGACCGCCGCATCCTCCGCGGGATGCTGGAGAGCATGGGCTTTGCCGCCGACACGCTGGATTCCGTTTGCATCACCTTCGACAAGATGGATAAGATCGGTGCCGACGGCGTGAAGGCCGAGCTTCTCGAGAAGCAGCTGCCTGAGAGCGCGGTCAACGCACTGGCCGACTTCATCGCCGCCGGTGAGGTGACGCTGGACGCTGTGGCCGCCCGCTGCGCAGACCCCGCCATCGCCGACGACCTCAAGTACGTCCTCGCTGCTGCCAACGCCATGGCCGCAGGCCGCTATCAGGTGGCCTACTGCCCCAGCCTCGTGCGCGGTCAGGGCTACTACACTGGCATGGTGTTTGAGATCACCTGCCCGCAGTTCAGCGGCGCAGTCGCCGGCGGCGGCCGCTA
>CAJJZO010000326.1 GCA_905197585.1 uncultured Collinsella sp. | reverse complement strand
ACGAGGGCGCGACGCCGTCACACAGCGCGAGCTCCCCCGCCACCGTCAGCACACGGGCGATATGCACGTAGACGTTAAACGCATGATAGACACTGCGCTGATCAAACCCGCGACCCGCTGCCAACTCGGGCACGGCGGCGCAGATGAGCTCGGGATAGCGGAGCATCGCGTCTCCCCCATGACCGGTCGAAAGAATGCCCTCGAGCTCAATACCCACACGCTCACGCGCCACGGCATCGAGCAGCGACGCGCACTCGGCAAGCGCACGCTTGGTCTCGGGCTCAATCATAAAGTCCAGACGGCAGGCAAAGCGCACCGCACGCAGCATGCGCAGGGCGTCCTCGTTAAAGCGACGCCTGGGATCGCCGACAGTGCGAATCAGCTTGCGCTCCAAGTCACCCTGGCCGTCGTAGCGGTCGACAAGCCCGCGCTCGGGATGCCAGGCCATGGCGTTGACGGTAAAGTCGCGGCGCGCCAAATCGTCCTCGAGCGAGGCAGCACGCTCCACACTCTGGGGATGGCGACCATCGGTGTAAAAGCCATCCAGACGGTACGTAGTGACCTCGATACGCTCGCCATCGGAAATAGCCGTGATTCCGCCAAATTTAATACCCGACTCCACAACCGCAATATCAGCGGCCTCGAGCGCCCCCTTGGACTCCTGCCACAGGCCGCTACAGCACATATCAACATCGTGGCTGGGGCATCCCATCAGGGCGTCGCGCACCCAACCGCCAACGTACCAAGCCTCAAGACCGGCTGCCTCGAGCGCGCGCAGGACACGGATGGAGGCATCGGACGGTTGCGTACCGTTGAGCGAAACATTGCACATACCTGTGGCCTCCTGAGACTATCAAATTGGCTATCGATTGCGTCTGCAAGAAGTCTAGCAAGAAACAGCCTCCACTGCACACGCAAGTCCGATAAACAAAAACGCATCCGTCCTAGTCTAAGACGGATGCGAAATAATCAAACTATTCAGACAAGGTGCCGGAACTAGCAGACCTGGCGAACCTCGATGTGCTTCTTATATTCGTCCACCTTGGCAAAATCGCCCAGACCGGGGCACTCGACCACGTTGGCGCCGGTAGCCATCGAAAGGCGCAAGGC
>CAJJZO010000325.1 GCA_905197585.1 uncultured Collinsella sp. | reverse complement strand
CGGGCAACGGCTTTAACAATGTTACCAACGCGCTGAACTACGACCCGAACAAGCCCAAGTACTATGGTCGCTTTAACCAGGGCGTTGTGACCATCAACCTGCCTGATGTCGCACTGAGCTCGCACCAGGATATGGACAAGTTCTGGAAGATCTTCGACGAGCGCCTTGAGCTGTGCCACCGCGCCCTGCTGTGCCGTCATGAGCGTCTGATGGGTACGCTTTCGGATGCCGCACCGATTCTTTGGCAGTACGGTGCCCTCGCCCGCCTGAAGAAGGGCGAGACGATCGACAAGTTGCTCGTGGGCGGTTACTCCACCATTAGTCTGGGCTATGCCGGCCTGTATGAGTGCGTTAAGTACATGACGGGTCACAGCCACACCGAGAAGGAGGGCACGCCGTTTGCCATGGCCGTCATGCAGCACATGAACGACAAGTGCGCCGAGTGGAAGGCCGAAAGCGATATCGACTTCTCGCTGTACGGCACCCCGCTTGAGTCGACGACCTACAAGTTTGCCAAGTGCCTGCAGCGCCGTTTTGGCATTATCCCGGGCGTGACGGACAAGGGCTACATTACCAACAGCTATCACGTCCATGTGTCCGAGGAGATCGACGCATTCGACAAGCTCAAGTTCGAGGGTATGTTCCAGCAGCTTTCGCCGGGCGGTGCCATCTCCTACGTCGAGGTTCCCAACATGCAGGACAACCTCAAGGCTGTCATTCGCGTGATGCAGTACATCTACGACAACATCATGTATGCCGAGCTCAACACCAAGAGCGATTACTGCCAGGTGTGCGGCTATGACGGCGAGATCAAGATTGTCGAGGATGACGGCAAGCTGGTGTGGGAGTGCCCCAACTGCGGCAACCGCGATCAGGAGAAGATGAATGTCGCCCGTCGTACGTGCGGCTACATCGGTACCCAATTCTGGAACCAGGGTCGAACCGAGGAGATCCGCGACCGCGTGCTGCATCTCTAATAACCATCCCAGGCTGCCCCGTAGCGAGGCCCCGGACCTTTGGAGAACGGAGGTGTGGGGGAGGAGGCGAGCCCCCGGGCCCGCCCCCGGGCGCCGGGGGGGGGGGGGGGAGAATAAAAGGCAAAAGGGGGGG
>CAJJZO010000324.1 GCA_905197585.1 uncultured Collinsella sp. | reverse complement strand
AAGCGTGGGCGCCCTCTACATTGGCCCCCTCAAGGCGCTCATCAATGACCAATTCGTCCGCCTCAACGATCTGTGCGAAGAAGCCGATATCCCTGTCTGGCACTGGCATGGCGATGTCTCGCAGTCGCACAAGGCTAAGCTCATCAAAAAACCGAACGGCATCTTGCAGATTACGCCCGAGTCACTCGAGGCGCTCCTGATCCATAAGCACATGGCGATCCCTCGTATGTTCTGCGACCTGCGCTATGTGGTTATCGACGAAGTCCATTCGCTCATGCGCGGCGACCGCGGCGGGCAGACGCTCTGCCTTATCGAGCGGCTCTCGCGCATGGCAGGCGTGCAGCCCCGCCGCATCGGTCTGTCGGCAACCATCGGCGACCCCGAGCGCACGGGCGCCTTCCTGTCGCAGGGGACGGGACGCAACTGCGTCATCCCACGTTTTGAGGAGCCGCGCCGCGTGTGGCGCATCTCCATGGCCCGCATCCGGACAAGACATGCGTCACAGCGGGCAGCTCACACAAGAGGAGCGCCGTCAACGTCGTGAGCGGGCACGGGGCAAGGCCGCTCCCAAAGACCGTCGCACTTCCTCGGCCCCCGAGGGCGAAGTCGACATCCCACGAGCGACCGAGCAGGCGCTTCTCAACCCCACCGACACGGCGCCCGACAACGCCGACCCCGGTATGGGCTATATCTTTGAGCATACGCGCGGCCGCAAGTGCCTGGTCTTTGCCAACTCGCGCGAGGAGGCAGAGGCCGTGTGCTCCATGCTGCGCAGCTACTGCGAAAGTCGACACGAGCCCGACCGCTTTCTAATCCATCACGGCAACCTTTCGGCATCGCTGCGCGAGACGGCCGAGGAGCTCATGCGCGACGAGGAGCAGGCGCAGACAACCGTCACCACCTCTACGCTGGAGCTCGGTATCGATATCGGCCGCCTGGAGCGCGCCTTCCAGATTGACGCGCCGTTTACCGTCAGCTCCTTTTTGCAGCGCATGGGGCGCACAGGCCGTCGCGACCTTCCGCCCGAGATGTGGTTTGTCATGCGCGAGGAGGAACCCGAGCCGCGCACGATGATGCCCGAAACCATTCCCTGGAAGCTCCTGCAGGGTATC
>CAJJZO010000323.1 GCA_905197585.1 uncultured Collinsella sp. | reverse complement strand
TACGCACCGCGCGTGGGAGGTCAAGCGCGAGGACGCCGTCGGGGCCATCCGCGCTATGCTCGACCAAGCACCGGAGCCAGCACTGGTCGACGACCCTACCTACGCTGCCGCGCTGGTCGGGGCATCACAGCTCCTGACCGACGATGCCCGTGCCGCCGGCACCTACACGGGCAAAGAGCCGTTCAACTTTGCCGTAGCTGTGCTCTTCCCCGCCGCGCAGGTCAGCGGCGCCGCGCCGCAGGTTCCGACAGGTCTGCTCACGCACGAGGTCGCGCGGTTCTAGCAAGACCAGACCGCCCAACACAAAAATCGGCAGTTCAACAAACAGGGGGCGGAGATGCGGCAGGTACATGCATCTCCGCCCCTTTTGCGTCGAGAAGTTAGCCGGCGACCCGTGCCGCCGCGCTCACGTTATCCGCGCTGCGGACCCGCAGTAGCCACGAGCGGTTCAAGCCCCAGCTCGCGCGCGTAGTCTTCCTGCGTAAAGACTTCGACCAGCTCAAACGTGTCGGATTCGTCGTCAAACGCAAAGTGTAGCACCGAGCAGTTGCCCGGAACGCGATCGCGTTCATCGGCCGCCGCGCCCTTGGTATGGTCCATGAACTCCTTGATGGCCGAGCCGTGACTCACCGCGAGCACGCACTCGTGGTCCGGGCGACGCATAAGATCGGTCAACGTCGCCACCATGCGCTGGCGCACCTGCATCTGCCCCTCGCCGCCAAACTGGCGATAGAAGTCGCGCCACGGGCGCTCGGGCATGAGCATCACGCGCTCGGCCTCATAGTCACCAAAGAACCACTCACGCAGGCCGTCCAGGCGCTCGTACGCCAAGCCCGGCCACAAGTTGGCGATAGTCTGCTCGGTGCGATGAAGCGTGGAGGTGTAGGCATGATCGGGCTCAATGCCGCGCGCACGTAAAAACATGCCGGCGCGCGCCGCCTGGTCGCAGCCCAACTGCGTAAGCGGCGAGTCACTCCACCCCTGAATGATACGCTTGAGGTTGAATATCGTCTGTCCATGACGGACCAGATACAGATCTTTATTCATAGGGGTCCTTTCGTTCGTTACCAATCAAGGAGCGAAAACGCCCCGTCGCCATAGCCAAAATGAAGCACGG
>CAJJZO010000322.1 GCA_905197585.1 uncultured Collinsella sp. | reverse complement strand
GGAGCTGCTGCGCAATCTGATGATTCCGCGTCTGCAGGAGAGCATCGGCTGGATGTCGTTTGCCCTGCCGACGCAGTACTACCTGGTGACCTATGCTGCGCTGATTCTGGTCGGCGTGATTATCGGTCTCTTTGGTTCTGCCATTGCCATGCGCCGCTACCTGCGCGTGTAGGCATGCCTGGAATTCATCCCTTCCAACGGGTCGTCTCTTATGGGGCGGCCCGTTTTTTGTCCCCTAGGGATGATTTGGGTAGACTCTTGGGATGTAAACGGCAATCGATAGTTAGGAGGCGCCATGGGGCGCAATAACAAGCATAAGCGTGGAGCTCGCAATAAACGCGGGCCGGTGCGCAGCGAACGCCGTCCGAGCCTGACCGGGCGCGTGCAGCTCCATGAGCACAGTGCCTATGTCATAACCGAGAATGGCGACTACAAGGTCATGGGCCGTGGCAAGCGCGAGATTATGGATGGCGATACCGTTGCCGTGAGCATTAAGAACAGCCCGCACGGTGAGCGGCGCGCCGTGATCGAAGGCGTGGTTGAGCGCGCAGCCATAAGCGTAGTGGGTACGTACCAGACCGCCGGTCCGCTCGGTGTGATCGAGTCGCTCGATTCGCGTCTGAAGGCCGACTTCTTCATTCTGCCCGAGGATACCTCGGCGGATCGCCTGGGTGTCCACCCGGGTGATGCTGTTGTCGCGCGCATTTTGACCTACCCGACGCGCCTGGAATCGGGCACCGTGACGATCGAGCGCCGCATTGGCGGAGATGACGCGCCCGATTTGGGCGTTCAATATGTGATGGCGCGTTACGGCTATACCGATAGCTATCCCGAGGCCGCGCTGGACGAGGCCGAGGGGCTTTCGCTCGATGTGTCCGCGGCGCTTAAGGACCCGCTCCGTCGCGATCTGCGCGACCGCTTTGTCATCACGATCGACCCGGTCGACGCGCGCGACTTTGACGATGCCATTTCGTTGGAGCGCACGCCCGAGGGTGGCTACAAGCTGGGTGTGCATATCGCCGACGTTTCACACTATGTGGCTTGGGACGGGCATATCGATCTTGAGGCTCGCCATCGTACGACATCGGTGTATCTGGCCGATCGCGTGCTTCCCATG
>CAJJZO010000321.1 GCA_905197585.1 uncultured Collinsella sp. | reverse complement strand
CGCCACCGGAAAACCCGATAGCCACGCGCCCGTATGCCAAAAGCAGCTGTTCGAGCGCCGATAGCTTGTCTTGAAGCTCCTCTGCGGGTGCCGTGGTGTCTAAAATCATGAAACGTTCCTTATCGTTGAGTACTCGATCGAAAACTATAATCCTAATGCGTTACTTGCCATAAGACTTCTATCTGTGTAACGAAAGTGCAATATGGCATATACGTTATATACAAGTTGCCAAATGCGGTAGAGTTGCAGCAACGCGACAGCGAGAGTCGATGGGGGACCGATATGATCAAGGCTGTTATTTTTGACATGGATGGAACGCTGGTCGATACCGAGCGTTTGGGGATTAAGGCCTGGAAGGCAGGCGCCGCTGAGCTGGGGCTCGCGATTGATGAAGCGCTGATCCATCAGTTTATCGGCCGCCCGCTGCCCGATGTCATGGACATCCTTGATAAGCATTACGGCAGCCATGAAACCACCGAGGCGATCTATCGTCGCCACAAGGAGATTCGCGACGAGATGGTCAAGACCGAACTGGAACTTAAGGCCGGTGCCGCCGAGTGCCTAGACGAGCTGCTGGCTGCGGGCTATCACGTGGGTCTAGCGACGTCGTCGCGCCTCGTTACGGCCGAGCGCAACCTTAAGATGGTCCGTCTTTTTGGCAAGTTTGAAACGGTAACGTGTGGCGAGGACGTCGTGCACGGCAAGCCCGACCCCGAGATGTATCTGCTCGCCTGCGAGCGCGCGGGCTTTGCTCCCGAGGAATGTGCCGTGGTCGAGGATTCGCGCAACGGCTGTGTCTCGGGCATCACGGCCGGATGCCATGTCTTCGCCGTCCCCGATATCGTGCCGCTGCCGCAGGACGTGGTGGATGGCTGCGAGGCCGTGCTCGATACGCTGTTCGACCTGGCGGCGGCAATCAAGACTGTGCGCTAGAAAATTGCGGCGTTGAAACGAGCGATTGCTCACGTTTGCGCTTAAGCAAAAGGGGTCCGGCAATGGTCGGGCCCCTTTTGCTTAAGCGGCGACTTAGCATACTCGCGGGCGTGCTATAGATACGCACCGAGGTTGATGGCCGTGGCGTCGGTCTGGCTGCTTGCCTGGGTGCTGGCGCGTTCCAGCAGGAACGGA
>CAJJZO010000320.1 GCA_905197585.1 uncultured Collinsella sp. | reverse complement strand
AGCCCCTTTTCACATTACAAAGATGGCGCCGATGTTTTGGCAACGACAGCGAAAGCCCGCCAGAGCGAGCAAGGTGCCTTGAAACAAGGCGGCATTGACCTTCTGGTCATGCCGCCGAAGTTGAAAGGCAGATTGCCGCTCTGGCGGGCTTGCAGCGTCGACTGGTTACGCGGTTTGGTAAAACCGCGTAACTAACAAACCTGGGTTTTGCCAATCATGATGTTGAGGATCTCGACGTCGGTGTCCTTCATGCCCACGCGGCCCACGTAGCCCATGCTGGCGATTGTCTGCTCAACGGTATCTTGGATCAGACCCTCTCCGGCGCGGAAGCCGCGACCCTGCATGGCCATATCATGGCCCAGAATCGCCGCATCGACGGCCGCGGAAATCTTGGCGGCACAGCTCGCTTTGGCGCCATCGCACACGATGCCGCCCACGTTGCCGAGCGTGTTCGAGACCGTCGCGCCAATCTGCTCGCGCGTGCCACCACACAGCCAGGTAATCGCGGCACCGGCACCGCATGCGGCGCAAATAGCACCGCAAAACGCCGAGAGCGCACCAATATAGCTCTTGATATGCACGGCGATAAGATCGGACAGCATCACGGCGCGCACCAGGCGATCGTGGTCGCAGCGCAGGTACTCGGCATACTCCATAACGGGCAATGCACAGGTAATGCCCTGATTACCCGAGCCGCACACAATGGCGACCGGCAGCGCGCAGCCGTTCATGCGGGCGTCAGACCCGGCGGCTGCACGGGCACGGGCACGGCAGGCGACGTCATCGGCACGAGCGCCCAGCAGCGTACGGCCCACCTCGGCACCCCAAGCGTGTGCGAGACCCTCGGCACTGATCGCACCGTTCAGCTCAATCTGACGCTCAACGGCAGCACGGGCGCCCTCAACATCGCCGTCCTCGATAAAGTCGATAATGGACTCAATCGACATGGGCGTGTCGGCGCTATCTGCCGCACGCTCAGCCACAACGCGCTCGGCGCAGGCGGCACACTCCCCCGCCGACTTGCCGCATACCGGAATACCGTCGAGCGTATGGCACGTAACATTGGTGTGGTGGTCGGTGATCTCGACGCCCGCGGTATGGCCCTCGGCCGGGGCAGTCCCCTTGATGTAGCGGTTGGGGACC
>CAJJZO010000319.1 GCA_905197585.1 uncultured Collinsella sp. | reverse complement strand
GACATCGTCGAGTACCGTGAGCTCATCAAGGCTCTGGGCATCCGCGACAACATCCAGTAGGATTTGTACATGCTAAGAGCGTCCTGCGCAGCGGGGCGCTCTTTTTGTGTAAGGGCGCGAACAATCACGCTCTGAAGCGTGGCGGGGGCAGGGGGCCTGCGTCACATGAGAAGCCCGCAGGCAAGGGGCCTGTGGGGTAAAGGAGAACAATGACACTCGTATCCAAGACCTTTGAGCTGTACGGCAAGACCTACACCTTTGAGTCGGGCGAGCTTGCCAAGCAGGCCACCGGCGCCTGCCTGGTCAAGCAGGGCGACACCACGATGCTCGACACCGTGGTCGTCTCCAAGGAGCGTAAGAACTACGACTTCTTCCCGCTGACCGTCGACTTCAACGAGAAGATGTACGCCGCCGGCCGCATCCCGGGTGGTTACCTCAAGCGTGAGGGCCGTCCCAGCGAGAAGGCCACGCTCACCGCGCGCATGATCGACCGTCCGATTCGCCCGAGCTTCCCTGACGGCTTCCGCAACGAGGTGCACATCGTCGCCACCTCGCTTGTCGCCGACCAAGTCAACCCCTTTGACGTCATCAACGTCATGGGTGCTTCCCTGGCCATGACGCTCGGCGGCGTGCCCTTCGAGGGCCCGCTTGCCTGCGTGCGCATCGGCCGCAACGTGGAGACCGGCGAGTTTATCGTCAACCCCACCTACGAGGAGCGCGAGAACTCCGATCTGGACCTGGAGCTGGGCGGATCCGCCGACTTCATCTCGATGGTCGAGGCCGGCGCCGAGGAGATCTCCGAGGACGACATGCTCGCCGCCATGAAGTTTGGCCAGGAGGCCCTTGCCGCTTTCTGCCAGGCTCAGGACGAGTTCGTCGCCGAGTGGGAGCAGGTCAACGGCCCCATCGTCAAGAAGGAGTACCCGCTCGACCAGCCCGTCGAGGAGGTCCAGGAGCGCATCTTCGCCCACTACGACGAGATGGCAGCCGCCCTTCGTGACGCCGACAAGCTCTCCCGTATCGGCAAGGTCGAGGCTCTGAAGGAGTCCATCCGTGCCGAGTTCACCGAGGAGGAGCAGGCCGCTTGGGAGCGCGAGATCCCTGTGGCGCTCAAGAAGCTCGAGAAGAAGGCTATGCGCACCATGGTC
>CAJJZO010000318.1 GCA_905197585.1 uncultured Collinsella sp. | reverse complement strand
GGATCTTGTCGGCCGCCTCGATACCCGACTCCGAGCAAAACGCCACGGCGTCATTTTCGACCGACCCCCTCACCACGCTGTAGCTGGGCGCGAGCCCCGCCGAGGCACGGGCGAGCACCTCGTCCAGATCGGTATGAGCGATAAGCGCGCTCCCCACCTCGAGCGCAAGGCCGGTCGACACGTTGTTGACGATGTGGATGTCGCACGTTGTGAGGCCCGAGATGGCATCGTTGATCTTTTCAAGCGAGCCCATGTCCACCAAGATCGCGACCGTCTTGCAGTGCGCATAGCGTGCGAGAAGGCGCGAGAGCTGCCCCACGATCTCGGTGACATCTTGGTCGTAGGTCATATCGATGGCCTCGAAGACGTGCGAGCGCAGGATGCGGTCTGCGGCGTCGGCGATGCTCGTGGCTGTGGAGTAGCCGTGGCACACCACCACGCCCAGGTAGTCGCGCGGACCGCCCGTGGCGCGCAGGGCGTCCCCCACCTCGATGAAGAGCACCGTGCATGAGAGCGCATCGAGCTCCATGCCGAGGGCCGTCTTGGTCTTGTCGGCGATCTCTTCCACGACCGTCGCCGTGCCGGGTTGGTTTTTCTCGAGGAGCGTCAGGGTCCGTTCCACGGCATCTGCGTTTGCGACCCGCCACTTGCTCAGGCCCGTGCCGCCCCAGAGCTGCGTAAAGAGCGACTGGGCGATAGAGCGCGAGATCTTGCGCGTGAGCTCGATACCGTAGGCGCGGTTCACCTGCTCGATGATGGGCGCGACCATCTTTTCGTAGGCGCTCACACGGGGGTTGACGTTCGTGTTCTCAAAGTCGAAGTTCATATAGTCGTCATAGGCGCGCACGGCCATGGTCGCGCTGGTAAAGAACTCGGTAAAGCTCACCTGCCCGCGCTCGAGCGCCTCGACGGGGTCGACGATCTTTTGGAAAAAGCCCGTCACACGCGCCGAGGGGTCGTTAACGTCCTTGTCCCCGCTCACGAGCCGGTCGTCGTCGGGCTCAGGTGCTGTCTTGCCCAGCACGCTGGAGGGCAGGTTGTAGGTCTGGATGGTGAGCGTCTCGCTCTCGCGGTTGAGATAGGCACTCGCGCAGCAATTGGTGATACAAGAACGGAGTCCATCGATATTGTCCTTGAAGTCAGCATCGACA
>CAJJZO010000317.1 GCA_905197585.1 uncultured Collinsella sp. | reverse complement strand
CTCTGTCGACGGGGAGCACGCGCCCGTGACATGGAAGGACATATCGCTCGCCAGGAAAACATATATGCCGTATAGCGAAGAGCGAATTAGTTGGCCATGACGCCTTCGGTCCAAGCCTCAACGTCCTCGATGCGCAGGACGTTGGCGACCTCGGCCACGCAGTCGACGCCGGCAAGCTCGGCGGCGGCAGCCTGGACGTCCTTCTCGAGCGCGCGGTGCGTCAGGAAGATGACCGAGCAGGCATCGCTGACGCCCGACTTGCCGTCCTCGACCTGGTTGATGAGCGAGATCGAGATGTTGTGCTTGGCAAAGATGTCGACCGTCTCGGACAGGGCGCCCACGCGGTCGGCGACCTTCAGGCGCACATAGTACTTGGTCTGGAGCTCGTCCATAGGCTTAAAGGCGAGATTGTGACCATAGGGCTCAATCTCGGGCAGCGGAGCCACGCCGCGGCTGATCTGCTCGGAGAGCGACAGGATATCGCCCACGACGGCGCTCGCGGTGGGGAAGGAGCCTGCGCCGGCACCGTAGAACATGGTTTCGCCCACGGCGTCACCCACCACGTAGACGGCGTTCATGGCGCCGTTGACCTTGGCGAGCATATGGTCTGCCGGGATGAGCGTGGGATGCACGCGGACGTCGACGCCGGCGTCGGTGTTGCGTGCGATGCCCAGCAGCTTGATGGTGTAGCCGAGCTCGCGGGCCTGGGCGATGTCCTCGGCGCCGATGGTACGGATACCCTGTTGGTAGACATCGTCGGTGGTCACGCGGGTGCCAAAGCCGATGGAAGCGAGGATTGCCGTCTTGCTGGCGGCGTCGAAGCCGTCGACGTCGGCGGACGGGTCGGCCTCGGCATAGCCCTTGGCCTGCGCGTCGGCAAGCACATCGGCGTAATCGGCGCCCTCGGCGTCCATGCGCGACAGGATATAGTTGGTGGTACCGTTGAGAATGCCGGCGATGGTCAGGATCTTGTTGCCCACCAGGTCGTGCTCGAGCGTGCTCACGATGGGGATGCCACCGCCACAGCTGGCCTCGCACTTAATCTGCACGCCGCACGCGCGCGCCTTCTCGGCGAGCGTCTCGACATGACGGCCCAGCAGGGCCTTGTTGGCAGAGCCGACGTGCTTGCCGTGCTCCAAGGCAGTGGTGGAGGACTG
>CAJJZO010000316.1 GCA_905197585.1 uncultured Collinsella sp. | reverse complement strand
CCTGGCTGGGGCCGATCGGGAGGGGGGACTGCAGGTCCCCCAGCAGCTGGCCGACGAGCGGGCACAGGACGATGGGGCGGAACGCATAGAGCGTACCGAGCTGGAAGTCGAACTTACCAAATGCGGCGATAAGTCCGATGAGGATTGCTTGGGTAAGCATATATCCCCCTTTCCTAATAGGACACTACGAAGAGCTCAGACTCTTCGAAATTGAACGCCTAGAGCACGCTTGCGCAGTCAACCTTGGGGTCATCGGCCAGAGGACGGATCTCGACCTCGACACCGTTGTTCAGCATCTCACGCACATCGGCCTCCTCGGCTGCAGTCAGGAAGATCTGACGAGAGACCTGACGAGCATCGGGACGCTGCTCGTCCTTGGACTTGGTGTTGCCCAGGTTGATGGAGGTGATCTGCGGGCAGCCGTCGACAAGCTGCTTGGCCTCGGCGATGCTGGCGACGCAGATGATCATCTTGTACTTATCGGTAACACCGGAGTTGATGGCCTCGATGGCGTGCTCCATGTCCTTGATGACGAGCTTGACGTTGGCCGGCTTTCCCATCTTGAGCGTAGTCTTCCAGACGGGATCGTTGGCAACCTTGTCGCCAACGCAGAAGATGCAGTCAGAACCCAAGCCCTGGACCCAAGAGACGGCCACCTGGCCATGAAGCAGACGATGGTCGACGCGAAGCAGTTGAATCATGATTGACCCCCAAAGGTCTCATGCCGGAAACCCGGCCCCATTAATAGCAGGCGGTGACTAGAACTCTTCCTCGTCATCCGCATCGGTCAGCAGGTCGTTGACAAACTTGACGCGCGTGTCGTCAGCCGCGAGGATCTCGCGGATAACCTGATCGGCGGGAGCCTCCTGGTCCGAAAAGAGCAGCTGGATCAGCAGCGGCAGATTCATGTTGGCAACCAGGTAGGTGTTGGGGCGCGTCTGGACGATCTTGGTGAACTCGTTGTTGACGCTGCCGCCAAACAGGTCGGTGCACACGATTACGTCGTCGGCGGGGTCGAAGGTCGCCAGGAGCTTGGCGGCCTCCTCGGCGACATCGGTGCGGCCGTCGACAAACATCGACAGGTCGTGGACGTTATCGCGCGCGCCCGAGAGCAGCTCGGTACTCTCCTTGATGCCGGTCGCAAAATGCGCGTGGCTGGCGAAGATGTATTGCCTCAT
>CAJJZO010000315.1 GCA_905197585.1 uncultured Collinsella sp. | reverse complement strand
TGAAGTCTGTCGCTGTTGGCGATTTCCACGGGGGGATAGATCTTGCCGGGCTCGCGTAGGTCGCGCGGCGGCTCGATTACGATATCGCCGTCGCCCGCGCCCGATTCGAGCACCGTGCCGTTGGTCGATCCAAGGCCCTGGGCGTACCAGTGCTCACCCTCAAGCCAAATGCGAAGATGTTCGCGCGATGCGTCGGCGCCCACATCGGTGATGCTGGGCGAGGTTTTGGGCAAGGATCCAATTACCGTGCCACGCGGATCGCGTGTGAGGGGATGGATTTGCATGTCGACGCAGTTGTCGGCATGTGTCCTGAGCAGACCGAGGTTGGGAGCGACGGCGTGCGGCTGATCCAGACTGCCCATAAAGCCACGTCCGACGGTAGTTTCGGTGGTGCCAAAGTGCCCACCCGTCTTGCTGTCGCAAAAGCGCTCGACGGTGGCCACGCCCTGAACGGGATCGGCGAGCGCCCCCGTTGCCACAAAGAGCATAAGGTAAAGCGTGCTTTTCTCACGCACGGCATTGCCGTCAAAGTTGTCGATGCGATTGAGGGCATTTGCATATAGGCGGCTGTCCAGCTTGTAGCTGGCGAGAGCCGACATCATTTCGTTGGCGGCCGGACCGCGATAGTGCTCGGCGATTGCCCGATAGGCGGACTCGCCGCCGCCGAGCTTGCTGCAGATTGCCGCGGAAAGGTTGAGCGTGGTGACGGTAAAGTCGCTGTAGATGGCGGGCGCGCACTGGTCAGGCTTGCGATGGACGATGTAACGGGTGAGATACGAGCGGTTGGAAGAGCATTTCTCGAGCAGGGTACTGCCGAGATAAGAGTTTCCATTGATGAGCATTCGGGCGATCTCGAGATGTTTAAGACCGCCGAACGAGCGAATATCGTTATAGAGGACCGAGCAAGGCGTCTCTGCTGCCACGGATACCTCCTTTGATTGCTTCCTAGCCAATATGGCGATAGGAATTAATGGCTCCCGGTGGGCGACGTATTAAATGGCTGTGCAATATATAGCGTAACCAAAGCAACATTATAGGCCACATGTTCGAAATTGCAGGAAGCCTGAGAGATTTGGTTTGGACTGGACGGAAATCCCCCTCTGTCTTGATCTATAACAATTAGGACCGATTTTACTCGTTAACTGTTACAGATTGAGACGTTTGTGGGCCGTGTCGACCGTTTGTCTCG
>CAJJZO010000314.1 GCA_905197585.1 uncultured Collinsella sp. | reverse complement strand
TTCGGTACGCGACCGACGATTGAACGTCAGATTGCCGCTTAGGGGCGTTTGCAGCGTCGAGCCGTTACGCGGTTTGGCAAAACCGCGTAACTTCTACAGCTGGCGCAGGCCCTCTTCCAGGCCGGTCTTGCTGTCGGTCTTCTCGTCGCGCATCTTGATGGCGCGGGCGGGGACACCGGCCACGACGGCGCCGGCGGGGACGTCCTCGACGCACACGGCGCCGGCGGCAACGACAGCGCCCTTGCCCACGCGCACGCCTTCCAGGACCACGGCGTTTGCGCCGATCATGACATCGTCCTCGATGATGACGGGCGTGGCGCTGGCGGGCTCCACAACGCCTGCCAGCACGGTGCCGGCGCCGATGTGGCAGTTCTTGCCCACGGTGGCGCGACCGCCCAGCACGGCGCCCATATCGATCATGGAACCCTCGCCGATAACGGAGCCGATGTTGATGATGGCGCCCATCATGATGACGGCACGGTCGCCAATCTCGACGCGGTCGCGGATGATCGCGCCCGGCTCGATGCGGGCGTTGATGCCCTTAAGGTCGAGCATGGGCACGGCGGAGTTGCGGCAATCGTTTTCAACGTCGTAGTAATCGATGGAATCGGCATTGGCGTCCAGGATGGTCTTGAGCTCGTCCCAGTCGCCAAAGACGGTCTTGCCGCGACGGCCGCCGTAGACATGTGCGTCGCCCCAGGCAACCTTCATGCCCGGCTTCTCGCGCACGTACAGCTTGACGGGCGTCTTTTTGGGCGCGGTGGCGATGTAGTTGATAATCTCCTGTGCATCCATCTCGGCTGCGTTGCTCATTTGCTATCTCTCCTTTGGGTGGATTCGGTTGATACCTGGTTAGGCAAACATGACCTTGTCGAACGTATAGAAGCCGGGTTCGCGGGTGACGAGCTTCTGCGCGGCTGCCAAGGCGCCGTTGACAAAGATCTGACGGCTCGTGGCGCGGTGGGTGAGCGTGACCTCCTCGTCCTGGCCAAAGAAGCTCACCTCGTGCACGCCGGCGACGGTGCCGCCGCGCAGCGAGTGCATACCGATTTCCTTGGGATCGCGTGCTCCGCACATGCCCTCGCGGCCATAGACGGGGTGGTAGCCTGCCTCGGGCTCGGCTTCGACGACGGCGTCGAGCAGTAGCTTGGCAGTGCCGCTGGGGGCGTCGACCTTTTGGTTGTGGTGCGTCTCGACGATTTCGCAGTCAAAGCCGGGCAG
>CAJJZO010000313.1 GCA_905197585.1 uncultured Collinsella sp. | reverse complement strand
CGTGCTCCCCGGCGGCCTGCCCGGAGCCACCAACCTGCGCGCCGACCAGCGCGTCTGCGACGTGGTCTGCGAGTTCGCCGCAACTAAGCACGTTGCCGCCATCTGCGCCGCCCCGTTTATCTTGGGCGAGCTCGACCTGCTCGAGGGGCGCCACGCCACATGCTTCCCTGGCTTTGAGAAGAGCTTCCCCGAGGGCGCCTATACCGGTGACAAGGTTACACACGACGGCAACATCATCACCGCCAGCGGCATGGCCCAGTCGCTCCCCTTTGCGCTTGAACTGCTGCGCACGCTCGCCGGCGACAAGGCCGTCGAGAAGGTCGCCGAGGGCATCCAGCTATGATTTTGGCTTCGCAATCGCCACGCCGCATCGAGCTCATGCGCGAAGCTGGCTATGACATTCGCATCATTCCTGCCGATATCGATGAAACGCCGTACGATGGCGAGGCGCCGCTTACACTTGTCGAGCGCTTGGCACGAGCCAAAGCCGCCGCCATCGCCGCCGAGCATGCCGAGTCCAACGAGCTGACCGTCGCAGCCGACACCATCGTCACCTTCGATGACAAGATTTTGGGCAAGCCGGCAAACGAGGACGAGGCCTGCACTATGCTACGCGAGCTTTCAGGGCGCACGCACCAGGTCGCGACCGGCGTCTGCATCGTTAAGGCCGGCGACGCTGCCGCCCCGCATGCTGCCGAGAGCCTGTCGTTTGTCGATGTGACGGACGTGACGTTCTACGAGCTTACTGATGAACAGATCGAGCGCTACGTCGCCTCGGGCGAGCCCATGGATAAGGCCGGCGCCTACGGTATTCAGGGCGTCGGTGGACGCATGCTCGTGCACGATATTTCGGGCGACTTCTACAACGTGGTGGGCTTGCCCATCGCACGCGTCGTACGCGCGATTCAAAAACTCTCGTAATTGCATCTGGCGCTGGGCATCCCCCAGCGCCTACAATTTTGGCGTACCGTACGGATCCCGACCGGGCATAAGGCGCGGCGGAAAACCGATAGGAGAAAACATGGACACACTGCTTGAAGCCATTGACGTTTGTGATGTCGATGGCTTTTGCTTTGGCAACTATACGGACGAGGAGGCCGGCACCGGTTGCACCGTAATTGTGGCAACCGAAGGCGCAACGGGCGGCGTTGACGTTCGCGGCGGTGCCCCGGCAACGCTCGAGACCGACCTCCTTCGCACCGAGAACACCGTCGCCAAGGTCCACGCCG
>CAJJZO010000312.1 GCA_905197585.1 uncultured Collinsella sp. | reverse complement strand
ATCGGAAAGCACCACGACACGTGCGCCGTTCAGCGTCCGAAGCGCTGGCGCCAAATCGATACTCGCCACGTGTTCAAGGCCCGCAAGACCGGGGGCGATATCGCGGCCGTGTTCATTGACAAGGTGGGCGCCCAGCGCCTGCAGCATACCGGCGCCGCCATCGTTGGTGGCGCTGCCGCCCAAACCAATATAGATAGTCTTTGCGCCCATGCGAACCGCGCGAAGCATGAGCTCGCCCACGCCATAGGTTGTAGCAGCCAGCGCCGACGACTCCGTGCAAGGCGAATACCCAATACCCGCCGCCTCGGCCATCTCAATTACAGCCGAGTCGTGCTCGTCGTCCACCAGCATCCGGGCAGACACGCGGTCGCCCAAGGGACCTGCCACCTCACAGGTCACAATCTCACCGCCGCACGCGGCAACGGCATCGAGCGTCCCCTCGCCGCCATCCGCCAGCGGCAATGTGGCCACCTGGGCATCAGGCCAAACGCGGCGCACGCCTTCGGCAACCGCCGCCTCCGCCTGTGCACTCGAAACGCTACCCTTAAAGGAGTCAATCGCCAACAGCACACGGCGGGGCCGGCGGCATGCAGGACCAAAGTCAACCGCCGTGCCAGCATCCTCACCGACACCTGCAAGCGCTGCGGCGTGAGCGGCGCGTGCTTCAAGATCGGCCCCACAACCGCGGCCAGCACCATCGGTGCCACGCAGCCCACTAAAATAGCTGCTCAACACCTCACGACACTCGTCTACCAGCACGCCGGCGGTCACGTTAAACCGATGATTCAGGCGCGAATCGGCATTCAGATCATACAGCGAACCCAGCGCGCCCGCCTTGGCATCAGCCGCGCCATAGACGCAGCGCCCCACGCGCGCGTTGACCATAAGGCCCGCGCACATGCAGCAGGGTTCCAACGTCACATAGACCGTACAGTCGGAAAGGCGCCAGCGGCCAAGCGCCTGGGCAGCGGCGCACAGGGCCGCGAACTCGGCATGAGCCGAAGGATCCTGGTCGAGCTCGCGACGATTATGCGTCCGCGCGACAATCCCGCCCGCGCGCACCACCACAGCGCCAATGGGCACTTCGCCCACTGCCGCGGCGGCTCGCGCCTCCGCCAGTGCCTCGCGCATGAACTTCTCGTCGATTTCGGTGATTGTCATCGTTCGCCTTCCCTGTTGCAAATTCAAAACGATGCTATCATTACGACTCACGGAGAGATGGCAGAGCGGTTG
>CAJJZO010000311.1 GCA_905197585.1 uncultured Collinsella sp. | reverse complement strand
GATGAGCTGCGCAGGCACGCCGAAGCGGGGAGTATGATCGACTTTGTATCGGCTATGAGGGCCCGTGTATCGACGCTGGAGGAAGGACGTGCCGAAATCGTCACCAAGGCGTACCTTTTGGCCTTGGGTCTGAGTAAGGAAAAGAGATACGCCCCTTTGGCCTCGACGAGTGCCGACCTGGAACTCCTCAGGCTCATCGAGTTGCTGTTCAAACAGTTGGGGCCTGCTAAGTCTGACGAGATTCTGCGAGCGTCGGTGGACGAGAGCAAGGGTAGAATTGTCTATCCGCTCGTGCCTTTCTTGATATCGCAGCTGAACAGCCTGAATGACGGGGGAAACGGTGGCTGCAAGACGCTTTTGCCCGAAGGCGACATTTTCGAGCTTTCCGATGCCGTTTGCGCCAGGGTGGGCGAGGACGCCGCCGCGAGGAACCTGTTCCTAGACGATGAGTGTCATTATGCGTTGATCTTGCTCAAAGAGCGTAAACCCAATGAATTCATGGCTTATGCGAAAAGGATTGCCAATGCAGACGGGGCGGGGTGCGCGTCTTTTCTCTCGTTCGGGCCGAAGCGCTACACCTTGCTGGGCAGCGACGAAGTAACGAGCTTCTCATTCGATAAGACTGCTGTCGCAAAGGTGGTCGAGCTCGCAAAGGTCGACGGTCTTCTTGCTGAGGCTCGCACAGATGGCAGCTTTTTTGAGTTGCCGGAAGACTGCCAGCTGGTTGCGGCAGCTTTCTGCGTTGCGAATGAAGATGATGATAGGTACGAGGTCTCTGCTGAAGAAGCTGGTAAGCTCCTTGCGCATTGGAGGCGAAATAGCAGGAGGGCGTGATGGAGATGCGGACGCTTCTTTGGACCGGCTATGTGACCGTGACGGGCGCGGTCGACTTCGCCCGGCCCTCGCCGCTGCTCTTGATGCAGATGGCGTCGAGCCAGATGTAGGGGAACCGGTTACCGGCCTCGCATGCCTCGTCGGCCTGGGCGTCCATAATCTCTTAGAAGAACGACCGGCCATCACTCTTATGGGCTCGGCCATGTTCACCATGCCGTCGTCGAAGCTCGGCATCAGGGCGCCTCCGCCCGCGATCTCGTGTATCTTGTCCATATGTGGTTATTGCCTTTCCACGAATCCTGACTTCAGCAATTAGAATTCTAGGCGATAACCGCTTCCTGCTTTCTACGGCCAGGGAAGCGGCCCCTTACACCAACTTCTGGCACACTACCGACTTAGCGACGTCCTTCT
>CAJJZO010000310.1 GCA_905197585.1 uncultured Collinsella sp. | reverse complement strand
ACCGCACACCCCGGCAAGCGCCAAACCCCCAAGAATCCGCGCACCCGAGCCCGCCAGAATCGCCCACGTGCCGGCATCGCATACCAGCCGCAGCAACGCCACCACAACAGCACCCGGACCCGGCAAAATCAGCGGCTGTGCCACCAGCGCCGCCACGAAGACCCACACGGCAAGCCAAAAGGCGGCAACGGCACCTGCTGCCGCCACCGCCTTCATACGCTCTATCATTTGTCGAGCAAACGCACGCACGGGTTACTCCATGTAGTAGAAATCATCAGCCGGGAGCTTGCTGCCCACGGCGCTCGCGTCCGCATCGGCCAGCACCTTCAGGTACCCACCGAGCGCGGCCTTCATATCCTTCCCTGTCTGGCAGACAAGCATGCACCCGGGAATCGCCTTTTCGGCAATCGTGGCGTTATCCACGATGCCCGCATCGACCACGGCCTGCGCCCAGTCCGCCGGCGCCGCGTTCACGGCCTCAACGCTCGCAACATGGCAGCTCAGGAATTCCGCCACGGCCTCG
Source organism: uncultured Collinsella sp. (assembly GCA_905197585.1). GTDB lineage: Bacteria > Actinomycetota > Coriobacteriia > Coriobacteriales > Coriobacteriaceae > Collinsella. Next base: position 729 of record CAJJZO010000310.1, on the reverse strand, counting down.
GGATGCTCCTCGGCAAAGGCACGGCGCACCACGGTCACACCCGTCAGCAAGCGCGAGCCCGTGTCTCCTGCCAGCTCGTCCCACACATCGGTCAGGCTCACCGGTGCCGACAGCTTGCCCTCGCTCTTGGCGATGGCCGCCGTCTTGAACGGCTCGGGTAGCACGCCCACGGCAGTCGGGTCGGCAAGCAGAGCCGAGAGAACCTCGGTAGGCTCGCTCTTAAACTCGAGCGCCACCTGACCGGCCAAGCCCGCGCGCTCCAGCAGGTAGTTCATGACGTACTCCGGCGTGGTGCCCTTGCCCGTCATATAGACGGTATGGCCCGCCAGATCGCCAAACGAGGCCACACTCGCGTCGCCCGTCACCACGTTCAGCACGCCCAGCGTGTTGATGTCGATGACCTGCACCGCGCCCTCGGTCTTGTTGTAGAGCACGCTCGCCACGTTGGCGGGCACCAGGGCGATATCGATATCGCCCTGAATGACCTTGGGCACAATCTCGTCGGCGGCAGTGTTGATCGCAAAGTCGAACTCATTGTCCGTCTCGCCATCGGCTGCCTGGTCCATAAACTGCACCAGACCGATCGACGTCGGACCCTTGAGCGAGGCGACGTGCACCTCGACCGGCTCTGCGGCAGCACCGGCGCCGTCCGTGGCAACCGAGCCCGCGGCGGACCCGGCACCGGCAGCCCCGCCGCCACAGCCCGCGAGCGCAAGTGACAGGGCGCCC
>CAJJZO010000309.1 GCA_905197585.1 uncultured Collinsella sp. | reverse complement strand
AAGACCGGGAAGGCCCAGGTAAGAGCGCTGGACCACTCGGGGTAGACGGCGAGCAGGTTCTTGCTCACGACGGAATACAGCGCAATGGAGCTGATGAAGAACATGGTGACGCACGCGGCGGAAAGCACGACGGCGCGACCCTTGTTGGAGTTGGTGGAAGCCATGGACTCTTTCTAATCGATACGGGGGAGGAACGGGCGTGTCCGCGGGGCCTCCCTGTTAGGTTGGTTTACTGGTCAGTCGGCTTTGCGACGCCGGACTCATCGGACCAGAGCTCGACACCCTTGTTCTTAAGGTAGTTGTCGGCATAGGCGCGACGGCCGCCGGGCTTGGCGGTGAGGTCGCCCATCATGTTGGAGAAGCCGCCGTCGACCTTGATGGCGTCGCCGGTGGTAAAGTCCGAGCGCGTGGACGCCAGGAACATGACGGCGTTGGCGATATCGCTGACCTCGCCGATGCGGCGCGTGGCGATCAGGCGGCTGCGGCTCTTCTCGACCTCGGGGTCGGCGTAGAAGTTGGCCGACATCGGGGTCTTGACGAAGCAGGGCTCGACGCAGTTGGAACGCACGCCGTAGGGGCCCCACTCGGCAGCGAGCATCTTGGACATCATGTTGACGCCGGCCTTGGTAGAGCTGTACACGCCCGAGAACGTCTCGGGGGAGTGGCTGGCGACGGTCGAGATGTGCACCAGGCGGCCCTGGCCGGCCTTGATCATCTCGCGACCAAAGCGCTGCGAGGTGATGAAGTAGCCGGTGAGATTGACGTTGATGACCTCGTTCCAGTCGGAGAGCGGCAGGTCTTCCATGGCTGCGAAGCGCAGGATGCCGGCGGTGTTGACGAGAACGTCGACGCGGCCGAAGTCGGCGATGGTGGCATCGACGGCGGCCTGAACCTCGGCCTCGTCGGTGGCGTTCATCTTATAGCCCTCGGCGTGGATGCCAAACTCGGCGGCGAGGTCGGCGGCTGCGGCCTTGACCTTCTCCTCGTCCAGATCGAGCAGGACGACGTTGGCGCCGTTGCGGGCGAACTCGCGGCAAATCTCGACGCCCATGCCGCCGAGTGCGCCGGTCACGGCGCAGACATCGCCCTCGAGCTTAAGCCAGTTGCTCATAGGAACTTCCCTTCTTGTGCCTCCCTGTGGGTCGCTCCCATTAATCGACCCACGTGGTTTTCGCAGGTTATCGTATGCTTTGCATTTGAGCAGGTGAATTGCATAATTGTTAGAATGACGTTAACCGTAGGTTTACACTGTGCGAT
>CAJJZO010000308.1 GCA_905197585.1 uncultured Collinsella sp. | reverse complement strand
GGTGCAAGGGGGACAGGTTACATTGCACCAACATGGTGCAAAAGGGACAGCCTTGGCCCCCGTGCCTGCGCCCCAAAATATGCCGTGGCCCTTCCGTCTGCGAAGGCTCGGCATCGGCGTGCTACCATAGCTACGTCCAAGTACACATATCAAGTGGAGGATATCCATGGCAAACGTTCTTGTCTTTGGTCACCAGAACCCCGATAACGACGCCATCATGAGCGCCGTCGTCCTGTCCCAGCTGCTCAACCAGGTTGAGTATGCCGGCAACACCTACGAGGCCTGCGCCCTTGGTCAGCTTCCGGCCGAGTCCGCCAAGCTGCTCGCCGACGCTGGCATCGCCGAGCCCCGCGTGATCGAGTCCGTCGAGGCTGGTCAGCTCGTCGTCCTCACCGACCACAACGAGTCTGCCCAGTCCGTCGCCGGCCTTAAGGACGCCACGGTCTTTGGCGTTGTCGATCATCACCGCATCGGCGACTTCGAGACCGCCGGCCCGCTGCACTACATCTGCCTGCCCTGGGGCTCCAGCTGCACCATCGTCACCAAGCTCGCCGGCGTGCTCGGCGTTGAGCTTTCCGACGTCCAGGCCAAGCTGCTGCTCTCGGCCATGATGACCGACACGCTCATGCTCAAGAGCCCCACCACCACCGATGTCGACCGCGCCGTCGCCGCCAAGCTCGGCGAGCAGGTGGGCGTCGACCCGGTCAAGTTTGGCATGGAGGTCTTCCTCACCCGTCCGTCCGGCTCCTTCACCGCAGCCGAGATGGTCGGCAACGACATCAAGATGTTCGAGCCTGCCGGCAAGAAGCTGCTCATCGGCCAGTACGAGACTGTCGACAAGAGCCGTGCGCTTGGCATGATCGACGAGATTCGCGAGGCCATGCGCGCCTACGCCGCCGAGAAGGGTGCCGACGGCATCGTCCTGTGCATCACCGACATCATGGAGGAGGGCTCGCAGGTCCTGCTCGAGGGCGAGACCGAGGCCGCTCAGAAGGGCCTGGGCATTGCCGACGAGCACGACGGCGTCTGGATGCCGGGCGTCCTCTCCCGTAAGAAGCAGGGCGCAGCCCCCATCATGGCCGCCTGCTAGGTTTAGTTGACCAAACGCCACGACCGGATCGCGGACGCCCCGCGCTCCGGTCGTTTTTTGTGCACGTCGTCGCGTCGTCTCTTGGACAGGCGTGCCCGTGCCGTTGAGCAAATAATGTTCAACCTGTGGTTCCGCTTTTCGGTCACGCCTGCGTGCTTGTCGTGCAG
>CAJJZO010000307.1 GCA_905197585.1 uncultured Collinsella sp. | reverse complement strand
CGATTGGCGCAAAAAACCTCAAGCGCCGCATCGAACGAAAGGCCGGCCGAAAGCCCCAGACGCACCACGTCGATCATCTCGGACACCTCGCCAAGCGACACCTGCGCCGTACCACCCGTGCCGAGCATGCCCCTCAACCGTGCTACCAGGACATCGGTCACCGATCGGGCAGCCGCAACAACCAGCAGCGCCTCGCGTTTGCAGACCTGGGCGATCTTGCATGCGTCCGCACGATTGAGCCCCGTCGCGACAAACACGCTGAGCGCGCACAGGCATGCCGCGACCCCGACCAGGGCGCTCATAGCTCCACCCGCATAATGCGTCGGATGACCACCAGGGCGACGGCGTTGAGGGCAAGTCCCAGTACCACGGCACCGGCACCCGCCGGCGTCGCAAGGCCGCGGCGAAAGTCGGCCGAAAGCAGCGCCAGCACCGCGCACATACCCGCCGGCATCGCCGAGACCATGTGTGCCGACATACGAGCCTGCGATGTCTTGACGTCCAAGCGGCGCTTGAGCTCAATGCGCTCCCCCACCATGCTCGACGCCTCGGACAACAGGTCGGCAAGCGGGGCACCGGTTCGCTGCGACACCTTGAGCGCCAACGCGACAAGCGAAAGCCCGGGGGCGTCGATGCGGACAAGCAGGTCGTCGAGCGCATCGGTCGCCGAGATGCCGCAATCGATCGCCGCCGCCACCCGCAAAAACTCGGTATGCACCGGCTCTTGCGCATGAGCGCCCACAAAGCGCATGCCCTGGGCCAGCGAATGTCCCGAGGCAAGCGACATGGAAAGTGCGGTAAACGCCTCGGGCATGGCCTCCTCCACATCGTGTTGCTCGCGCCGACTCTCAAAGCCATCCCGGGCGACGCCAACGGCAAACGGGGCAACAAGTCCCAAGGCAAATCCGAGGGGCGATAACGACACCATCGTTAGCAAAACGCAGCAGACACCGCTCGATAGCAGCAGAAATGCCAGGCGAGTCGCGTTATCCTCAATAGCAAGCCCAAAGCGATCTGTGGGGACCAACGATGCCCACGAACGGGCGATCTTTTTCAGCAGATCGTTTTCCACCAGCTCACGCGGCAGCTTCTCTGCCACCGTTTCGAGCGCCTGACGTGCCAGCTCCGACGGCGGTACCCGCGGCACACGAGGCTCTGTCCCACACACCGTCGCGACAGAAAGCCCTGCCAAGCCCCCTACGACGAGGGGCACAACGATCTCCATTCGTCCACCTCCTCTTGTGTAAGCGTCCCCTACCGC
>CAJJZO010000306.1 GCA_905197585.1 uncultured Collinsella sp. | reverse complement strand
AACACCAAAGCGCGGAGTCGCATCGAGCGGCTCCGCGCTTTTCTTTTAAAGCCAGGCAACGCACAGACGCGCGATGTTTTGCTTCCCAAGTTTTGGACATTTTGCCCTCCAAACGGCACGACCGCCGGCTACATCCTGCAGATATGCTGGGCTTAATCGCATAGGCCCTATGAGGATGGGAGTAACCATGGCCGCCTTGTTCACGACCCCCAAGCGCAATGACAAAACCTCTGGAGCCCATTTTGTCGAGCCCGACGTGCGCCGTCGCACGCTGCTCGCACACGGAAGCTGGCGCCGCGTGACACGCCGCATCGTTGTAGGCGCCGTATGCGCGCTTACGGTGAGCTCGCTGCTCATGCCGAGCGTCTCGCTCGCAGCGGAATGGGTCAAGGTCGGCGGCAACAAGTACAACACCGCGGCGAGCGACGAGGCCGGTACCTGGTCGTGGGACGGCGCCGACGACTTGAAGCTCAACAACTATAACGGCGGCGAGATCCAGGCCGCAGGCAAGCTCAACGTGAATTACTCGGGAACCAACATCGTCACTGCCGAATGGATCGAAAGCATCAACGTTTCTCATGGCACTAACGAGAATGCCGAGCTCAATATCCAAGGCGACGAGGGCGGCACGCTTAGCGTGACATCTACTGAGGACGCTATCCTCTCCACGGGTAATATCAACATCGACGGAGCCGGATCCGTCAACGCCACGAGCACTGGGTTTGATGCCATCAATGCCGGAGGTGATCTCGCTATCAAAGGTTCGGGCAACGTCAACGCCACGGGTGCATCGGATGGCATCAGGGCAAACGGCAATATCACGATTGACGACAGCGGAGCCGTCACTGCCAGGGCTACCAAGGACAAGGGTATTGGAGCCGACAAGAACCTCACCATCAAGGGTGGCGGGGCGGTCGAGGCAAGCTCAGCCGATGGTGAGGCCCTTTGGAGCGGCGACAATATCAACATCTCGGACGGCAGCCAGGTCAAGGCAAGCTCCGAGGAAGACGCTGCCGTCGAGGCCAAGGGCAGCCTCGCAGCCACAAACGCCTCCCTCAACGTAAACGGTGTTGAATATGGCGTCTATGCCCACAAGGGCATCACCCTCGATCATGCAAACGTGACGGTCCGTGCAAGTAAAGGCAGATACGGTGGCGCCAACGCCCTCTTCACCTACCAGGACGACATCGTCGTCAAGAACGGCTCCACCGTGGACGCGTTTGCGGAAGGCGAGGTTTCGGCCGCATTCTCCACCAGAAACGAT
>CAJJZO010000305.1 GCA_905197585.1 uncultured Collinsella sp. | reverse complement strand
AAATCGAAGCCAATCTGGGTCACGATATCAAAAACGGGCTGCCCGGCGGCGTCGACAATGCCTTCGGCGGTAGTGCGGATGAGCGAGCCCATGCGGCCCGTTCCCATAATGACGGTCTTAATCAAGTAGACCAGCTCCCTTCAGAGCATCGGTAAGTGCGGCTCGCGTGTCGTCTGCCATGGGGCACAGCGGCATACGGTAGTTTGCCTCGATCATGCCCATCTGGGCGAGCGCTTCCTTGACGGGGATGGGGTTGACCTCGCTAAAGAGGGCGTTGATGAGCGGCTGGCCGGCAATCTGGATATCGCGGGCGCGCGCTACGTCGCCGTCCAGATAAGCGCGGCACATGTCGTGTACAAGCTGCGGCTGCACGTCGGCCCACACGCTGATGGTGCCCGAAGCGCCCAGGCTCATGAGCGGCACTGTGAGTGCATCCTCGCCCGAGTACATGCGGAAATCGTCGGACAGCAGGTGGGCGATCTTGGCCGCGTAGGCGACGTTGCCCGAGGCCTCCTTGATGCCCATGATGTTGGGGTGCGCGGCTAGGCGCTCTACGTTGCGCTCGCTGATACCGCAGCCGCAGCGGCCGGGGATGTTGTACAGGATGCAGGGGATGTCAACGGCATCGGCGACGGTCTTAAAGTGCTGATAGATACCCTCTTCGTTGGACTTGTTGTAGTAGGGGGTAATGAGCAGCAGGCCGTCGGCTCCCAAGCCCTGGTAAGTAAGCGACTTGGTGAGCATGGTCTGCGTGGAGTTGGAGCCCGAGCCGGCGATGACGGGGGCGCGTCCTGCAACATGCTTGACAACAGCGGCGACGACGGAGTTGTCCTCGTCATCGGTCATCGTGGCGCTCTCGCCGGTGGTGCCCAGGGTGAGAATGGCGTCGGTGCCATTTTGCAAGTGGAAATCGATAAGGCGCTCGAGCGCGTCAAAGTCGACACTGCCGTCCTTTTTAAACGGCGTAACCAGGGCGACGATTGAGCCCTCGAGATTGCGGATGTCCATGTTCTTCTCCTTCGCCTCCGCGATCTGGATGCGTTTGTTCCATTGAGCTGCGACTGCCAGGCGCTCGTCTTGGGCGCGACGGCGGGCGCTTTCGGCGCGCGACTTGGCCAGCAGCTCTCGGCCGCACGGCAGCACGTCGAGCGTGGAAAAGTAATCGCCCGGGCGCTCGGCGCGGCGGATGAGGTCGGCCGCGCCATCGGGGCGCAGCAGGACCTCGGCGGAGCGCAGACGTCCGTTGTAGTTGTAGCCCATGGAGTAGCCATGCG
>CAJJZO010000304.1 GCA_905197585.1 uncultured Collinsella sp. | reverse complement strand
GGTTGTACGACTCTGCGCCACCACCGTGGTGCTCGTGCAGGATATAGCTCAGAGCTACCAGGATCGCCTCGGCGAAGAGATCCGCCTCGGCTTGGTCTCTCGTGTCATCGCTGGCAGCGATTCCCTGCGGGGCTGAAACGTTGATCTCAAAGAACCCCATGATCGGTTCGGTTGAGATGTCGACCGAGATTCTCCCCTGTTGCCAGACACTGATGCCTTCAAAGTTGGCTGAGGCCAGCGCCGCATAGCCGTCCTCCTGTTCCAAGCCCACAATCTGCATGTGTGGATGGACGAGGCTGCCGCCCGAAAGCGGGCCTTTGTTCTTGTACATGAGCACACTGCGGTACTGTTGGGAATCGATCATCTGCTGCCAACAACCCAGGGCAAACCGCATCACATGATGCAGCTCATCCGGTTCATAGGTCACCAGGTCGGCGTCGTGATTGGCAGACTCGATCAATACGGTCTGACGTGTGGCCCGCAATGTCTTGAACTTATTCTCGAGCCAGATGCAGTCACCATCGCGCTGGATGATGTTGGCAAGCCCCTCCGTGTCGCAAAAGGGGCACGCGGTGCCAGGGCGACGATTATCGTCGGGCTTACCGCTCGCCTGCTGGACATCGAATACAAGTGCCACGGGCTACACCTCCAGCGGCACAATCTTGGTGCCATGGAGCTCGGAGACGCCCAGTGCCGCCGCCACGGTATCGCGGTTGACCGTGGAAATGCCGCCGCCGGGAAGGATGGTCAAGCGGTCGCCCGCATACTCGATTAAGCGGGCCAGGTTTTCGAAGTTGTCCTCGATCGGCGTACCGGCAGCGCCACCATGCGTCAGGATGCGTGTGATGCCGCAGTCGGCGAGTATGTCAATCGCGTCGAGCTGAGCCTCGGGCGAGAGCTGATCAAACGCCATGTGGAAGGTGATGTCGATGGGCTCACGCTTGCATTCCTCGGTCGCGCAGCCCGCGGCCATCACGAGAGCGCCCAACGTAAGCTCGTCGAGTGCCCATCCGCCAGCGCGGGGCTTGCAGCAGCCAAAGACTAAGCCGTCAACGCCGGCGCTCACGGCAAGGCCCAGGTCCATCTCCATCATACGCAACTCGTCCTGGTTGTAGTGAAAGTCGCCGCCACGCGGGCGAATCATGCACATCACCCGCGCATCGTGCTCGTGTGCATAGTTGGTCGTAGCGCTGATAACGCCGGCCGAAGGCGTGGTGCCACCAACGGCAAGGTTGTCGCACAGCTCGATACGCCTTGCACCGGCATCGATAGCCGCCGGCACCCGCTCAAAGTTCTCGGC
>CAJJZO010000303.1 GCA_905197585.1 uncultured Collinsella sp. | reverse complement strand
AGATGGAGGAGAAGCCCACCGAGGGCAAGGTCTTTATCAATGGGCAGGATTTAACGCGCATCAAGCGCCGCAAGGTGCCCTACCTGCGCCGCCAGATGGGCGTTGTGTTCCAGGATTTCCGCCTGATCCCCACCATGACCGTCTATGAGAATGTCGCCTTCGCCATGCGCGTGACGAACATCTCGACCAAAAAGATCAAGGACCGCGTACCGTTTGCACTCTCCCTTGTCGGTCTGGAGGACAAAATGGACCGCCTGCCGGATGAACTCTCCGGCGGTGAGCAGCAGCGTGTGGCCGTTGCCCGCGCGCTGGCCCACGGCCCCCAGCTCATCATCGCGGACGAGCCCACCGGCAACATCGACCCTGAAATGTCGATGGACATCATGCAGCTGTTTGAGGCCATCAACAAGGTCAACATCACCGTTGTCGTCGTCACCCATGAGCACGAGCTCGTCCACAAGCTGGCCCGCAAGTACGGCAACCGCGTCATCACGCTGGCCAACGGCATGGTAGCCTCCGACACCGCTGACCCTTCTGCCGCGCGCTGCTACGCTGCCGCCATGGCCGAGCGCGAAGCGGACGACTATGAGTACGACGAGGACTGATTTGTAAGTAAGAGGGGATACCATGCGTTTTTCCAGTTTTATCTACTTAGTCGGCCAGGGCCTGCACAATCTGCGCGCCAACCGGCTGATGACCTTTGCCTCCATGGGCGTGCTGACCGTCTGCATGTTGCTGATCGGCGCAGCCTCGCTGCTGGGCGTCAACATTGACCACATGGTCGAATACATCGGCAACCAGAACTTGACCGTCGTCTACATGGGCGGCACCGGCGAGAGCGAGGTCGCCACCGACGAGCAGATTGCCGCCGCCGACGCGGCCATCCGCAACACACCCCACGTTGTGAGCGTGACCTATATGTCGCCGGAGGACGTTCTGGCGACCTACAGCGATATGCTGAAGGATTACACAAACCTGCAGCAGGTCTTTGCCAATGACAACCCGTTCACTCCCAACTACCGCGTGACCGTGGACGACCCCGACAACATTAAGGAAGTCTCCGCCCAGCTCATGCAGATCGACGGCGTTTACAGCGTCAAGGCCCCGCTGGCTATGGCGGATACCTTCACGTCCCTGCAGAAGGTCATCAACTACGCCTGCTACGGACTGGTCGCGGTGCTGGCCATCGTCTCCATCGTCGTCATCAACAACACGATCAAAATCACCGTCTTTAACCGCCGCAAGGAGATCAACATCATGAAGCTGGTCGGTGCCACCAACGGCTTCATCCGCTTCCCATTCTTTGTC
>CAJJZO010000302.1 GCA_905197585.1 uncultured Collinsella sp. | reverse complement strand
CATTCACTATTTTACAGCACCTTTGACAAAAATGCCTTCAAACGCTCATTTTCGGGGTTGGCGAAGAACTCCTTCGGCGGCTTATCGACCTTGACGATGCCCTCATCGATGAAGATGATGCGGTTTGCGACCTCGCGGGCAACGCCCATCTCGTGGGTGACGCAGACCATCGTCATGCCGCCGCGGGCCAGCTCCTTCATCAGCTCCAAAACCTCTCCGACCATCTCGGGGTCAAGGGCGGAGGTCGGCTCGTCAAACAGCAGCACGTCGGGGTTCATGGCCAGCGCGCGCACAATCGCAATGCGCTGCTTCTGCCCGCCGGACAGCATGTTGGGGTAGGTGTCGGCCTTGTCGGCCAGACCGATGCGCTCCAGCAGCTCCATGGCTTTCTTGTCGGCCTCGGGCTGCTTCATCAGGCCCAGACGCACGGGGGCCAGCGTGATGTTCTTCTTCACCGTCAGGTGGGGGAACAGGTTGAAATGCTGGAACACCATGCCCATCTTCTGGCGCACATGGTCAATGTCGTGGTCGGTCACAGCTTTGCCGTTGAAGATGACCTCGCCGCCGTCTTGCGTGGCGTCCAGAGCGACATCGCCCATGATGCCAAAATCGTGGGCGCCATCCTCGTCGGCAAAGATCTGGTGCACGTGCCATACGTGCGCGGTCTTCTCGTCGGACTCGTCAATGGAAAACATCGCGGCGCTGCGGGCATCTCCGTCGGTGAGGATTTCCTCGTGCTGCTCATGGTAAGCGTCGAGTGCTTTTTGCCAGCGGATCTCGCTCATGCCCCAGTCATCGTCGAGCTCGCCCAGATCGCGAGCGTGCTCGCGGGCGGCAAGGGTCACGCGGCGGAAGAGCGCGTTGCGCACCAACAGCGTGCAGCCGCGACGGTCCGCCACGACCTCGTCGATGCCCTGCGGCGGCGCAGCATCGAGGGCTGCCGGGTTGCCGGCGTTCTCCCACTCATCCACCAGGCTCGAGTCCACCGAGCGCACCACAAAGCCCAGCCACGAGATAATGTCGCGCAGGCGCTCGTCGCGCTTCTCGATGGGCACGGTGCGGTCGAGTGAACGGTAGGCCTCTGCTAGGTAGCGCAGCAAAATGCCCTCGGAGCGGGCGATGCCGAGCTTTTGAATGTAACCCTTAAAATCGCTCGCGCTTTCCAGCATATCGCGCAGGACGCTCTTGGGAGAGAGCTGGTAGTCGTTTGCCCAGGGCACTTCCTGGCAGTACTTGTCAAAAGCGGCGTCGAGCAAATCCTCGAGCGGCTTTTCATACGTGACGTCTTGGATGTGCTCCAAGCGCTCCTCATAC
>CAJJZO010000301.1 GCA_905197585.1 uncultured Collinsella sp. | reverse complement strand
ATTAACGCCGGCGCTCAGAAAAACGCCGGCGCCGCGGGCGTGACCGTGGTTATCGTGCGCGACGACCTCATCGCCGACGGCCCCGCCTTTGCGCAGACGCCGCAGTACATGGATCTTAAGACCCAGGCCGCCAAGGGCTCCATGCTCAACACGCCCAACACCTTTGGCATCTACGTGTGCGGCAAGGTGTTCCATTGGGTTGAGGAGACCGGCGGACTTGCCGCCATGGCCGAGCGCAACTGGGCCAAGGCCAACCTGCTCTATGACCTGCTCGAGCACAGCGAGCTGTTCCATGGCACCACGCAGGCCGACAGTCGCTCCATCGCCAACGTCACCTTCCGCACCGGCGACGCCGAGCTTGACGCGGCCTTTGTCGCAGGCGCGGCCGAGCACCAGATTCAAAACGTCAAGGGCCATCGTCTGGTAGGCGGTATGCGCGCCAGCGTCTACAACGCCGTAACCATGGAAGACGTGCAGGCACTGGCCACGTACATGAAGGACTTCGAAGCGCAGCATAGTTTGAGTCCGCGATCTAACTAGCCCGCAACGCGCGGGCCGACCAGCCAATTCAAACCACTTGTTTTATCAAACCCGCTAAGGAGTTTTTCATGCGCAAGATCAAAACCATCGACGACATCACTAAAGACGGCAAAGTCGAGTTTGGCGAGGGCTACGAATTTGTGAGCACCGCCGAGGAGGCCGACGCCATCCTGATGCGCTCGACTGACCTGCACGGCTACGAGCTGCCCGAGGGCATCCGCGCCATCGCCCGCTGCGGCGCCGGCGTCAACAACATCCCCGTCGAGGAGTACGCCAAGAAGGGCGTCGTCGTCTTTAACTCCCCCGGCGCCAACAGCAACGCCGTTAAGGAGCTCGTCCTAGGCATGCTGGTGCTCTCGAGCCGCGGCGTGGTGCAATCGATGAACTGGGTGCGCGACAACGCCGACGATCCCGAGATTCAGGTCGATGCCGAGAAGGCCAAGAAGGCCTTTGTGGGCCGCGAGCTCAAGGGCAAGCGCATCGGTGTCATCGGCCTGGGCAACGTGGGCTCCAAGGTCGCCAACGCCTGCGTCGACCTGGGCATGGACGTTTACGGCTACGACCCGTTCATTTCCGTCGAGCATGCGTGGGTGCTGAGCCGCGAGGTGCAGCGTGTGGGCACGCTCGAGGATCTCTGCCGCGGCTGCGACTACCTCACCGTACACGTGCCCAGCAAGGCCGACACCATCGGCATGATCAGCACCGAGCAGATCAACCTGCTGGCCCCGGACGCCGTGCTGATCAACTACGCACGCGAGACCATCATTGACGAGGACGCCGTCGACGCTGCCCTGCGCGAGGGCAAGCTGAGC
>CAJJZO010000300.1 GCA_905197585.1 uncultured Collinsella sp. | reverse complement strand
GTGCCCGACGTCCTCGACACCCGGGTCTACGACGAGATCATCCCCGTCGAGAACGACGACGCCTTTGCCACCGGCCGCGCCGTGGGCCACAAGGAGGGTGTGCTCGTGGGCATTTCGTCCGGTGCCGCCGTGTGGGCCGCGCTGCAGCTGGCCAAGCGCCCCGAAAACGAGGGCAAGACCATCGTGGCCCTGCTTGCCGACACCGGCGAGCGCTACCTGTCCACGGCACTGTTCCAGGACTAAGGGCCCGTCACTTGTCGATAGGCCCATGGCATGCCGGCCTATCCTCTCTTCTGGCTGCCTGAGCCCATCTCGTTAGGGTGTCCCACGAGACGTCCGAACTTGCTACAATGTCTGCGGCGCGGAACCAGCCTCCCGCGCCGCTTTTCTTTTTTGGCCACATGCCACCAAGGAGAACCTCCTCATGCACAACAAGCGCGTGCTCGTCGCCATGAGCGGCGGCGTCGATTCCAGCGTGACCGCGTACCTGCTCAAAAGCCAGGGCTACGAATGCGTCGGCGCCACCATGCGCCTCACCTGCCCCGCGCCCGATCCCGTCACGGGCATGAGTAAGGTCGACCGCGACATCGCCGATGCAAAGGCTGTCGCCGAGTGCCTGGGGATGCCCCACCATGTGCTCGACCTGCAGCAGGCCTTCGACCGCAACGTTATCGAGCGCTTCGTGACCGCCTATCAGGAGGGGCTGACGCCCAACCCATGCATCATCTGCAACCGCCACATTAAGTTTGGCGCATTGCTGGATGCGGCGCTGGATATGGGCTGCGACTACATCGCAACGGGTCATTACGCCAAAACAAGCCAGACAGTAGACGGCACCTGGCAGCTGCATCGCGGCGAAGATCCCAAAAAGGACCAGAGCTACTTTTTATATTCGCTTACGCAGGAGCGCCTGGCGCACACGATCTTTCCGCTGGCAGGCCTAGACAAAGAGCGCGACGTGCGCCGCATAGCCGCCGAGCAAGGCTTTACCAACGCCCAGAAGGCCGAAAGCGAGGACATCTGCTTTATTCCAGACGGTGACTACGCGGGCTATATCGAGCGCCGCTGCGGACATCCCGCTGCACCGGGCGACATTGTGTGGCGCGACGGCAGCGTGGTCGGACGCCATAACGGCGCGTTGCGCTATACCATCGGCCAGCGCAAGGGCTTGGGCGTCGCGATGGCGCATCCCGTGTATGTGACGGGCGTCGATGCCGCCAACAACACCGTGCATCTGGGCGAGGCCGAGGACCTAACGGCCACAGCACTCACGGCCGACGACTGGATCTGGAGCGCGCCGGCAGAGCGCATCGAGGCCGAGCTGGATGCCGGCGGCATTCGCGTAGGCGCCAAATACCGCTACCGT
>CAJJZO010000299.1 GCA_905197585.1 uncultured Collinsella sp. | reverse complement strand
GGTACGATCGACGACTTGAGGCCATATCGGCCGCCGCGGAGCTGGGAAGCTTCTCGCGTGCGGCGGCAAAATTGCGCGTGTCGACCCCGGCGCTCGTCAAGCAGGTGTCGGGCTTCGAGGCCGAGTTTGGCATCACGTTGTTCGAGCGCTCGCACTCGGGCGTCAAGGTGACGCCGGCGGGTGCTCTGCTGGTGGACGACGCTCGCTCGATCATGCGCCAGTCCGAGGACGCCCTGCGACGTGCGGCGGGTGACGGCGGTGCCGTGCGCCTGGGCGTGTCGATGATGTGCCCGGGGCGTCAAACGCTGTCGATGTGGACGGGCATCCACGATCTGGAGCCGTCGCTGCGATTTGAGATTGTGCCGGTAAGCGACCTCTACGACGAGCGCGAATCCGTCATGCGCAGCCTTGGTCGCGAGGTGGATGTAGTGCAGTCGAGTTTTTCGACGCCGCGCTGGGGTGATGCCTGCCAAAAGCTCCGCATCGTCAACGTGCCGTTTTATATCGACGTGCCGCGCACGAGCCCGCTGGCGCGCAAGACACGCATTACGGTCGCCGACTTGGAGGGCATGCGCCTGCGCGTGCTCCGCCACGGCAACGACGCCATGGACAGCCTGCGCATCGACCTGTTGGCCGACGGCGGCGTGGACGTGATTGACGTGGATAGCTTCGACTTTGCGCTCTTTAACGAGGCGGAGGAAAAGGGCGACGCGGTGCTCACCTGCGGCGCATGGTCGGGCGTGCACCCGGCCTTTGTGGGCGTGCCGTTCCTGTGCGGTCGCGAGGTACCGGTCTTTCTGCACTACCCGCTCGAGCCCACCCTCCAAGTCCAAAAATTCGTCAACGCCATGGCCCAACTCCTCAAGTAGCCAAAAGAGTCCCGTCCCAAATTAGCTACCCTTTGCTACGGGTTTAGCGGTCCTCGCGTTGCGGCCCGGCCGCCTCGGCTGTCTTTACGCGGTTCTTATCGACGTACATGTTCTTGTCGGCCTGGGAAAAGAGTTCGCGCATGGTAGGCGGCTCGTCAAAATCGCTGGAAAGCGCATAGCCCACCGCGTAGCTGATGGGCATATCGGGGTGGACTTCGGAATACTCGTTCACGTTCGCGCGAATCCGAGCGAGACAAGATTCCACAGCGGCTCGGTCGGCATCCCGCAGCACCGCGATAAACTCATCGCCGCCGTCGCGACCCACAAAGCACGTCTCCGACGCCACACTTCCCAGTTGTTGGGCAAAAGAGCGAATGTATTCATCGCCCTTCTCATGGCCGAAGTTGTTATTGACCATATGTAGATTGTTAAGGTCGAAGACGCACACCGCAACGGGCGCCTCCGCGGAGACAGGACGCTCCTGCCCCAAGATCTCCTCGCACT
>CAJJZO010000298.1 GCA_905197585.1 uncultured Collinsella sp. | reverse complement strand
CATGGTGGCCTATATCCTGTTCGAGGGGATCTCGACGCTGTTCCAGCCGGGCTTCCTCACGCAGCCGTCGCGCGCCAACGGAACCCAGGGCGGCGTGTTCTACCAGCTGTTCGACTCGTTCTATCTGCTGTTGATCACCCTGGTCATCTCGGTGCCCATCAGTCTGGGCGGAGCGGTCTTCCTGGTTGAGTACGCGCCGAACGGCCCTATCCGCGACATCGCCTCTACCGCCATCGAGACGCTGTCCTCGCTGCCTTCCATCGTCGTCGGCATGTTCGGATTCCTGGTGTTCTCGGTGCAGCTGGGCTGGAAGTACTCCATCATCTCCGGCGCCGTCGCTCTCACCATGTTCAATATCCCCATCCTGGTGCGCGTGATTCAGCAGGCGCTCGAGGACGTGCCACAGGCCCAGCGCGATGCATGCCTGGCCATGGGCCTTACCCGCTGGGAGGCCACGCTGCACATCCTGATTCCCGAGGCCATGCCCGCCATCGTGACCGGCATCGTGCTTTCGGCCGGTCGCGTGTTTGGCGAGGCCGCAGCGCTGCTCTTTACCTCGGGCATGAGCTCGCCGGTTCGCCTCAACTTTCTGAGCTTTAACCTGTCGAGTCCTACCTGCGCCTGGAACGTGTTCCGCCCCGGTGAGTCGCTCGCCGTGCACATCTACAAGATCTATGGCGAGGGCAGCCCCGAGGCCCAGCAGATCGTCTGGGGCACCGCCGCACTGCTGATGATCTGCGTGCTGCTGTTTAACGTAATCGCCCGCATCGTGGGCAAGCAACTGGCAAGGAAGATGACGGCCGAATGCGCGAGAAAAATGCAACGCCCGCAACCGAGGCGGCCACGTCCGAGACCCAGGACTTTCTGTCGAGTGTGGGGGAGAGCGAGAAGCGCGTTCGCGTGAGCGGCAGGGCCGTGAGCGACGAGGTCGTGCTCTCCACCAAGGACGTCAACGTGTACTATGGCGACCACCATGCGCTGCACAATACGTCGCTCGACTTTCACAAAGGCGAGATCACGGCGCTCATCGGGCCTTCGGGTTGCGGTAAGTCGACCTTCTTGCGTAGCCTCAACCTGATGAATCGCGAGATTCGCGGTTGCCGCGTGGAGGGCGAGATCAACTACCGCGGGCGCAACGTGAATACCAAGACCGAAAACACCTACGAGCTGCGCCGTTCCATTGGCATGGTGTTCCAGCAGCCCAACCCGTTCCGCAAGTCCATTCGAGACAACATCACGTTTGCGCCTAAGCGCCACGGTATCACCGACCGTGATGAGCTCGACCGCATGGTCGAGGAGAGTCTGCGCGGCGCGGCGTTGTGGGACGAGGTCAAGGACAAGCTCGACAAGAGCGCCTACGCGCTTTCGGGCGGCCAGCAGCAGCGTCTGTGCA
>CAJJZO010000297.1 GCA_905197585.1 uncultured Collinsella sp. | reverse complement strand
CATGGCGCAGGCTGCGGCGCCGACGCACCTCAGGCTCAGCTCGGCAAATTCCTCACGCGCCGGATGATGATCGAAGCACACCACATGAGACGAGCGGCGGAGTACCTCGGCTGAGTTGTTCAGACGCTCGACGACCGGCACGTCCACTGAGATGAACAGGTCCGGATTGCCGGTATACGCAGATGCCGGCACCAGACGGTCGGCACCCTCCATAAAGCGGTAGATGCGCGGAACCGGGTCATCGTCTGCCAGCAGCAGGGCAATGTCCTTGTTGGGGAAAAACTTCATAAGCGATAAGCCCAGACCCAGCACGGAGCCCAGGGCGTCACCATCGGGAGACGTATGTCCCGAAATCGCAATGGAGGACGCACCCTCGATGAGCTCGAGGATGCGTCGCTGAATATCTGCAGACTCGCACGAGGCGAGGTCGGCGGAATTAGTCATCTAAAGCTGCCTCCTGGGCGGCATCCGCTAACGGATAGCCGTCCTCGTCCTTTTCGATCGCAAGCGTGGCAGGAACGTTTTCCAGCGCACGCGTGATGCGCTCGGCCTCATCGGTCGAGCGATCGATGCGAAAATCGAGCTCGGGCGTGACACGCCAATCGAGCGAGCGAGCCAACAGGCTGCGAATACGGCCCTTGGCGCTTGCGAGCGCCTCCATGACCTCGTCGTAGCGGCTCGCATCGCACGACACGTACACGCGCGCGAAGGAACGGTCCACCGCGACCTCGACCGCGGTCAAAGTAACCAGGTCGAGACGCGGATCGGAAACCTCAAAGAGCAGGATATAACCGAGCTTCTCGCGAAGCTGCTCGCCTAAACGGCGGGTTGCCTGCGTTTGCTTCATAGCGCTACCCCCTACTCGGTACGGGCAACCTGGTCGATACGGTAACCCTCGATCTGGTCGCCGGGCTTGATGTCCTGGAAGTTCTCCAGGCCAATGCCGCCCTCGGAACCGCTCTTGAGGCTCTTGGCCTCGTCCTTGTAGTGGCGCATCGAGGCGATTTTACCGTTGAAGACCACGATGCCGTCGCGCACCAGGCGCACGGAATCGGTCGCGGCGATCTCGCCCTCTTCGACGCGGACACCGGCGGCGATACCAACCTTGGGCACCTTGAAGGTATCCAGGACGGTCGCAGTACCCGTGGAGACCTCGACCTCGGTGGGCTTGAGCATACCGATGCGGGCAGCGTCGAGGTCCTCGAGGCACTTGTAGATGACGTCGTAGCAACGGATCTCGACACCCTCGCGCTCGGCGGCGGAGCGGGCCTTGCCGTCGGGACGGACGCCAAAGCCGATGATGATGGCGTTGGAAGCGTCGGCCAGGACGACGTCGGTCTCGTTGATGGCACCAACGGCGGAGTGAATCGTGTTGATACGGACCTCGGACTGATCCATC
>CAJJZO010000296.1 GCA_905197585.1 uncultured Collinsella sp. | reverse complement strand
GAGCGCCGGCGTAGATGAGCCCGTAGCGCTCGACGTCGAGCGGCTGCGACAGAAAGCAGCTCGAGACATCTGCGACCAGCGGTACGTCGCCGCAAGCGGGCAGCTCGTGGTACATGGTGCCAAAGATGGTGTTGTTCTGGCAGATGTAAACGTAGTCGAGCCCGTCGCCCGCGGCCTCGGCGGCAATGCGCGCGTTGACGTCGGCCATGGTGGGTATGCGGTCGAAATTGGTGTCCTTGGAGCTCGCGAGCAGCACGGCCTCGCCGTACTTGGCGGCTTCTTTGTATGCCTTGTTGGCAAAGTTGCCGGTCACGATGTAGCCGGCGCGCCCGCGGCGCATGAGGTTCATGGGGATGCCCGCAAACTGCAGCGTGGCGCCGCCCTGCAAAAACAGGACACGGTAGTTGTCGGGGATGCTCAGCAGACGACGCAGGGTTGCCTCGGCGTCGTCGATAATCTGCTGGTACATGCTAGATCGATGGCTCATCTCGAGCACGGACATGCCACAACCGCGGTAGTCCATCATCTCGTCGGCGATCTCGGCGAGCACGCTGGTAGGCAGCGCGGCCGGGCCAGCTGAGAAGTTGTGCACACGTGCCATCTTCTAGTTCCCCCTCGTAGTCGTTTGAACGTTCGGGATACTTTAGCACAGTGGAGCGCCAGGCGCGACCGCATCACAGCAAAACCCGAGTGCGCCGCTATGATTTACAGGATGGTTACATGGGGGAGGGGTGCTTTACTCCTCAGGCAAATCCAAAACTGCAAGCGAAGGCATGAGGTTCTCTAGGCGCTTGATCTCTTCGTCGCAATTAGCCACCTCCTGGTTACTACGATGCCAGTGTGGCGATGACGGCTTCGTCGCCGGCGTATATGAGGGTGTTGCCGTCTGGGATGATCGTTTGGCCGTCGCGCTTGAGCATCACCACAATAAACGGATGCTTGCCTTGCGGCACATCGCGCAGGCGCTGGCCGGCCAGGCGACCGTGGGGGGTTACGGTGACCTCGCGCAGCGTAACCTCGGCACGCTCTTCGAACGTTGGGGCGGCCATCACCAGCAGATCGCCTTCCTGGATCACGGTGTCGCCATTGGGCAGTACCGGGTGCGCCCCGTCGCGCAGCACCAGGACCACGAGCATGTCGGTGGCGCTGCCAATGTCCGCGAGCGAGCGTCCGGCAAACGGATGTCCAGCGCCCACCTTGAGCTTTACAAACGACATGCCGTCCTCGTCGCGGTAGTCGTTAAAGGTGCGGCGTACGTCGCCTGCCGCATCGATCATGTCGAGCTTTTTCGCCACCGCCGGCAGCAGCGAACCCTGCACCACGATGCTCGACACGGCAATCACAAACACCAGGTCAAATAGGTCGTGTCCGCCGGGAACGCCGGCCACCACGGCAAAGAGACTAAAGAC
>CAJJZO010000295.1 GCA_905197585.1 uncultured Collinsella sp. | reverse complement strand
CATTATGCCGAGGGCGATTTCGACCAGATGGACCGAGTGCTGTACGATCTTAAGCACACACCGTACAGTCGCCGCATCATGACCAACACGTATGTGTTTAGCGACCTGTCCGAGATGCACCTGTATCCGTGCGCGTACAGCGTGACCTATAACGTCACGCAGCGCCCGCAGGACGACAAGCCGACGCTCAACATGATTCTCAACCAGCGCAGCCAGGACATTTTGGCCGCGAACAACTGGAATGTGTGCCAGTACGCCATCTTGCTGATGATGGTTGCGCAGTCGATCGATATGATTCCCGGCGAGCTGCTGCATGTGATCGCCGACGCCCATATCTACGACCGTCATGTCGATATTGTCCGCGAACTTATCGAGCGTCCGCAGTTTGCGGCGCCTAAGGTAACGCTTAACCCCGACGTGCACGATTTCTATGCGTTTACGACCGACGACCTGATTGTGGAGGGCTACGAGCACGGTCCGCAGGTCAAGAACATTCCCATTGCGGTGTAGGTGGTGCTCATGACGTGTAAGCTATCTGCTATCGTTGCCGTGTGTGACGATTGGGGCATTGGGTGCGAGGGCGACATGGTGGTGTCCAATCGCGCCGACATGCGCCATTTTGTGGCCTGCACCAAGGGCTGCCCGGTCATCATGGGACGCAAGACGCTGTTGAGTTTTCCCGGTGGGCGTCCACTTAAGAACCGTCGCAATATCGTGCTTACCCGCGACGAGGATTTTGCTGTCGAGGGCGTCGACGTGGTGCATAGCATCGACGAGGCGCTCGCCGCGGTTGCCGATGAGCCCGTTGCCTGGGTGATCGGTGGCGGCGAGGTGTATCGGCGGTTTTTGCCGTATTGCGCCGAGGCCGAGGTCACGCACAACCATTGCACTCATGCCGTGGACACGTACTTTCCCGATTTGGACGCCGATCCCGCGTGGGAGATTGCGTGGCGTGGCGGTGTAGCCACGATTGCCTCGGGCGAGGGCGACGAGGGTGTCGATTATGAGTTCGTGACGTATCGTCGCGTTGAGGCGTAAATCGCCTGGCGTGAACGGTATTATCGGGTTGATTGAATGTATGGGGCGGCGCTTAGCGTCGCCTCGTTTGGTATAGATGTGCTGTAAAGAAGGGTGCGGGCAGGCTGCTATGACTGATGCCGTTGAGGTTCTGCGAATTGATTCGCTCGAGGACGAGCGGCTCGATGCCTACGTGCGACTGACCGAGCGCGAGCTGCGCTGCGTGCTGGAGCCGCAGAAGGGCATCTTTATCGCCGAGAGTGCCAAGGTTATCGAGCGCGCGGTGCGCGCCGGATACGAGCCGGTGAGCTTTCTTTTGGGCGAACGCTGGCTCGATCAGATGATGCCGCTGTTTGAGCGCCTGGCTGTGCGCGAGGGCGCAGGCCCGGTTCCTGTGTTC
>CAJJZO010000294.1 GCA_905197585.1 uncultured Collinsella sp. | reverse complement strand
CATCGTCGCCGTTGGGGAAGATGCGGGTCCAGGCGATGGACACACGGATGGCGTTGAGTCCATGCTCGGCAGAAAGGCGGATATCCTCCTCGTAGCGGTTGTAGAAATCACTGGCCGGGGCGGGCAAAAAGCGACCCTGGGCGACAAGGTAATCGTCCCACATGGTCTTACCCTTGCCTGCCACCTTCGTGGAACCTTCCGTTTGGTACGCGGCGGTTGCGGCGCCCCAAACAAAGCCCTTCGGCAGCTGCTGTACGCGGTTTAGCAAAGACATATGCATACACCCTCTCGTCTCGCTGTTCGATATTGTGCGTTTGCGCTCAGGAGGCTCCCTGGTTAGCGTTCAGCGGTGAAAAAGCCCGATAAACACTATCTTAAAATGATTAGAACCAAAATGAGCACGTGAACATTTGACAATGAGCACGTTAACATCCGGCTGGGATGTATAGAAACAAAACAACTTCAAACAGCCGCGAACGGTTGTATTTGTTCGGTAAGCGGTTTTGATTGACAGAAGTTTTCATGTTGTGGTATATGGCTCGGGTATCATGAGCACGTTATCGATGTATGTACGATGCGCCATGGGCGCGGGGAATAGTTGGGAAGCAGGTTAGCGTGGAAGGCATGGCTCAGCAGACAAGGAATGGTCATTCGGCGAGTGCGGCAGAGGTTGCGGCGCTCGCTGGCGTGAGCCGCCAGACTGTGTCTCGCGTGGTCAACGGTATGCCCAACGTGACGGAAAAGACGCGCAAGCGTGTGCTGGCCGCCGTGGAAGAGCTGGGCTTTCGTCCCAATTTTGCTGGAGCGGCGTTGCGCGGCGGGTCGTATCGTTCTATTGGCCTGTGCATGTACAACATCACACGTGTCGGTAACCTGGCGACGCTCGAGGGTATCATGCAAGCGGCGCGCGAGCACGATTTTGCCGTCACTATGATCGAGATGGGCGGCGACAAGCCCTATACACTTGCCGATGCCTCGCGCCGCATGGTCGAGCGACCCGTCGACGGCATGATTCTCAACATGAACCGCATGGCTCCCGATTTTGAGGAGTTTGTTCCCCAGCCGGGAGTGCGAACGGTCATCCTGTCCATGTATGCGCATCCGCGCTGCACGACGATCGACTCCGACCAGTATGGTTCGTGCGAGCTGTTGACCAATTATCTGCTGGAACATGGTCACTCGAATATGCGGTTTGTGGCGGGTCCGGAAAACTCGATTTCCTCGCGTTTTCGTGAGGCCGGTTGGCGCGATACGCTGGGTCGTGCTCATGTCGATGCCGCTCCGATGTTGCGTGGCGATTGGAGTGCGGACAGTGGGTACGCCATGGGCGAGCGGATTGCGGCCGAGGTGCTTGCCGGCGGGTCGCAGGCGCCGACTGCCGTGTTTGCGGCAAATGACCAGATGGCGCTGGGCGTTATCGCCGCGCTCGAGGACGCGGGCCTGTCCGTGCCCGACGACGTG
>CAJJZO010000293.1 GCA_905197585.1 uncultured Collinsella sp. | reverse complement strand
TCGAAGATCTCAGACATGAGGGGTATCTCCTAGTACTCGCGCGGGCTGTTGACGATCTCGCCGGCGGCGACCTTCTTGAGGTGCTGCCCGTAGACCGACTTGCCGTAGGCCTCGGCGGCCTGCTTGAGCTCGGCGGTCGTGATCCAGCCGTTCTCCCAGGCGATCTCCTCGGGCACCGAGACCGGCAGGTCCTGGGAGTGCTCCACGGCGCGGACGAACTCCGCGGCCTCGTGCAGGCTCTCCATGGTGCCGGTGTCCAGCCACGCGTAGCCTCGGCCGAGGGTCACCACGGACAGCGTCCCCTCCTCCAGGTACATCCGGTTGAGGTCGGTGATCTCCAGCTCGCCTCGGGCGGAGGGCTCCACCCCATGGGCCTTGGCGGCGACGTCGCCCGGGTAGAAGTACAGGCCGGTGACGGCGTAGGAGCTCTTGGGGCGCTCGGGCTTCTCCTCGATGGAGACGGCCCTGCCCTCCCCGTCGAACTCCACGACGCCGAAGCGCTCGGGGTCGTCCACGTGGTAGCCGAAGACCGTGGCGCGGCCCGACTCGGCGTTCTGGACGGCGCGCGTCAGGTGACGGCTGAGGCCGTTGCCGTAGAAGATGTTGTCGCCGAGCACCAGGGCGCACGGCTCGCCGGCGATGAACTCCTCGCCGATGGTGAAGGCCTGCGCCAGGCCGTCGGGGCTCGGCTGCTCGGCGTAGGAGAGGTTCACGCCGTAGCGCGACCCGTCCCCGAGCAGGCGCTCGAAGTTGGGCAGGTCGGTCGGCGTGGAGATGACCAGGATGTCCCGGATGCCCGCCAGCATGAGGGTGGACAGCGGGTAGTAGATCATGGGCTTGTCGTAGACCGGCAGCAGCTGCTTGGAGGTCACGAGCGTGAGCGGGTACAGGCGCGTGCCGGACCCGCCGGCGAGGATGATGCCTTTCATTAGCTATAACCTTTCATTTCTTGCTGCCCTGCGGCCAGCGCGATTTCCGAGAAGGCGGGCGCAGCAGTCGACTCCGAAAGCAACGAACTCGCCAAGACTTCCCTCTCGTAGAAGTTGCAACGAAACCATCTTGGCGAGCCGGCCTCCTTCACCAATCTCACTTGTATGCATGAGTTCGTCTGCATGCGTTTCGAGAAAGAAGCCGACAGCGGGGTTGCGGGCAAACTGTTGGGATGGCGTCAAGTTATGCGAGTGATAAACCTCTGCACGCGGCTCGTAAGCCACCTTCAACCCTGAAGCGATAAACCTTGCCGCCATGAGCATGTCCTCGTTAGTGTTAACGTGCTCAAATCCGCCGCATTCGAGATATGCAGTTCGTCGATAGGCAGAACAGGCATCAGATGCAAAGAACGTCTTAATACCGAGTTTCTCGAGATCATATTTGGAACGAACGGATGGCCAGTCGGGATAGTTAAAACCACGCACCAGCTGTTCAAAACGTCGGGCATCCGCCTTAGGCAGCTGCCTGCCGCT
>CAJJZO010000292.1 GCA_905197585.1 uncultured Collinsella sp. | reverse complement strand
TGCCCCGGCCGGCCCCGCGCGCGGGGGTTGCTGCGGCGGCGGTTCCCCCGGGCGCCGCCGAGGACACGGCGTCGGGCCGCGACCGCATCGCCATGCGCATCATGGGCGCGCTGATGCCGAGGCCTTCGGTTGTAAACGAGGAATTCAACGGCCGTATGGGCGTCAACGAGCCCCGCGCCGCGCCCGACTGGCTCTACGGTCTGTGCTGCGACGCCGGCTACGTGCGCCGCGCCGCCATCGCGCGCAATATCAAATGGAACACCCCCACCAACTGGGGTGACCTGGAGATCACTATCAACCTGTCAAAGCCCGAAAAGGACCCGCGCGATATTGCCGCAGCCGGTGCCGCCAAAAACACGGGCGAGAAGTATCCCGCCTGTCAGCTCTGCATCGAGAACGAGGGCTACCCCGGACGCTCCGCCGCAGCCGACGGTGGCGCTCACCCCGCCCGCCAGAATCTGCGCGTTATCCCCATTAAGCTCGACGGCGAGCGCTGGGGCTTCCAATACAGCCCGTACGCGTACTTTAACGAGCACTGCATTGCCATGAGCTCCGAGCATCGCCCGATGCACGTGGACCGCAAGGGTCTGACCTGCCTGCTCGACTTTGTCGACCTGTTCCCGCACTACTTTATTGGCTCCAACGCCGACCTGCCCATCGTGGGCGGCTCGATTCTGTCGCACGACCACTTCCAGGGCGGCGCGCACGAGGTCCCCATGATGCACGCCGCCGCTCGACCCCACCGAAATGATTAACCTGGCGTGGCGCTTGTGGACCGATGAGTCTGTGGGCGTCATCGCGCACACAGCCGACGGCGTGGCGCACAACACCGTGACGCCCGTCATCCGCCGCGTCGACTCTCGCGGAAATGCCGGCGGCGAAATCTACGAGGCCTACCTGGCGCTTCGCTGCAATATCACGACCGACGAGCACCCGCTAGGCGTTTTCCACCCGCATGCCGAGTACCACCACATTAAGAAGGAGAACATCGGCCTGATCGAGGTCATGGGCCTGGCCATTCTGCCGCCGCGCCTGGTTCCCGAGCTTGGCGCTGTCCGTGAGCATCTGCTGGCAGCCAAGGTCGATGCCAGCTACGATCTTGCCGGTGCGCTCGAGGGCGATGATCTTTGTCGCAGCCATGCCGCGTGGGCCGAGGACGTCTTTGCTCGCCGCGCCGACGAGCTTACAGCGGATAACGCCATCGATATCCTGCACGAGGAGGTCGGCGTGGTGTTTGGCCACGTGCTCGACAACGCCGGCGTCTTTAAGTGGGACGAAGCCGGCCGCGCCGCCCAGCAGCGCTTTATCGACTCGCTGTAGAGCACAGACCCGGACGCTCAACGGCAGCCCCCACGACATAGCCACCTACACGACAACGGCGCCCCCCCGCCCCCACCCCCGCCGGGGGCGGGGTTTGGTGGAAGGGGGGGGTAATTTGACCAAAAAAAACCCGGGTTGCAACACGCGGCGCCCCACGCGCGCCCCCCCGGGCGCCCCAAAACCC
>CAJJZO010000291.1 GCA_905197585.1 uncultured Collinsella sp. | reverse complement strand
AGAAAGCGCTCAGGGAGTCCGATTGCGCAGCGTCATCACTCAGCACCTTGCGGATAGCGTTGACATCGCTCGTCTCCAAGAAGAAATCGGCCTCGCGGACGGGCACGGGCAACTTGACGTTGAGCGGCACCGTTGTGAACACGTAGTCGATGTGCGAAAAGTCGAGCGTTCCCACGCGGGCGACGTCGCATGTCTCAATCGACTCGATATACATACCAAACTGCTTGCGGTACTGGTGCTCGAGCATACGGGCGCTTCCCGCTCCCGAGGCGCACACGATCAGGATGCGTTTGCGACGCGGCTGGTCGGCTTGCTGCTCGAGGGCCAGGGCAAATGCCATGGCGATGTAGCCGAGCTCCTCATCAGAGGGCTGGCTGCCAAAATGACGCTCGAGTACCTGCGAGGTGCCGGCCGCCATCGAATAGGCCAACGGAAACCTCGTCTTGATATCGGGCAGCATGGGGTTATCCATATGCATGTGATATTCAAGGCGATAACCCAGAGGGCCAATATGCCGAGCAAGGTTCATGCGAAGTTCAAGATCGCTGCTAAAGTCAAACCTAAACTCATCGTTGACCGCACATACCATCTCGGAAGCGATCTCCCACATCTCGTCCGAGATAACAGCCGAGCCCTTCTCGGGCACGCCCGTGCCCCTGCCGAGCAAATGGATTGCGATAAAGGCAACCTCTTCTCGGGGCATGCTCACGCCCAGGGCATCCTTGATGTTTGCGGCAATCTGGAAAGCCGCGGCGTATTCGTGCGTTCCCTCCAGCTTTAAAACGTCCGATTCTGCAGCCGGGACATAGCAGCCCTGCTCGATGCGGCCAAGAGCGATGTAAAGATGCATGATGAGATAGCGGGATGCCAGCGAGCTCACCGTGACGGGCGAGGCAGTCAGGGCATCGTCCACACATGCGGCGATGGCCCGCAGGCGCTCGGCGAGCTCTGCATCGTCGGTGTCGGGCAACACGGGCCTCACCAGTGAGGCCAGACACAGACGCCGTTGCGACTCCCCACCCGCAACGCGGATTCCGTAGCGAGGGCGCTTTTCGAGCGTCAAGTCAAATTGGGCGAGTTTCTGCTCTACCAGACGCATGTCATTGGACAGAGTTCGCGCCGAAACGTAGAGTAAATCCGCATACTCCTCAATCGTCACCCACTGGGACCGCATGAGAAGGTCGTTAAGAAGGAAGGACACACGGCCGTCGCGCGTATCAGGAATGCCCGGATGGGCCAGAGCCGCACCGTCTAGCAAGCGAGCAAGCTCATCTGCATGTGCAACATCGATACGATATTGCCCTTTGCTGCCAACGATGCGTGCAACCCCCGCAAGCTTGTCGTTTGCGCGATGGATATAGTTTCTCACGGCGCGCTCGCTTACCTCGAGACGCTTGGCAAGCACCGCGACAGCGACAGGCTGAGCGTCCTCGATCATATTTACAAGCTGCTTGACGCGAGCATCCATGTCCTCCTCCTTTCCCTGCGTCTAGTCTAACGCGGTAAAGAATG
>CAJJZO010000290.1 GCA_905197585.1 uncultured Collinsella sp. | reverse complement strand
TCTTCTTCTGTCTTCCTGCTTATTTCGACCCTGCCGGGCGTTGTCGCCACGGTCGGCGGCTTTACGCTGCCCGACTGGTGGAACGTCGACGTCGTGAACTTCTGCAACAAGGTTTACAACTTCACGATGGGCGTCGTGGGCATCATGGTCGCCGGCACCACCGCAAGCGCGCTAACCGGCTCCAAGAACCGCCGCATGCCTGCCGGCAAGGCCATCAACGCCACGAGCACCATGGTCGCCGCCATGTGCGCTATGCTCATCTTGGCCGTTACCCAGACGAGTGCCAAGATCGACGGCGCCGATGTCTCGGTGTTCTTTACCGACAACATGGGCACCAAGGGCCTACTGAGCTCCTTTGTCGCCGCATTTGCCACGGTCAACATCTATGCCTTCTGCATTAAGCGAGACATCACCATCAAGCTGCCCAAAGAAGTCCCCGGCGCCATCGCCCAGAACTTCCGCGACATCTTCGCCTTCAGCTTCTCCATCCTCTTTGTCGCCGTCATCGACGTTATCTGCCGCACCTGCTTGGCCGTCCCGTTTGCCAACGTCATCTCCACGCTGGTGAGCCCGCTGTTCGCCGCTGCCGATTCCTACGCCGGCCTCGCCCTCATCTGGTTCATGATCCCGCTGTTCTGGTTCATGGGCATCCACGGCCCCTCGGTCGTTAAGCCTGCCCTCAACGCCGCGCTGTTTGGCAACATCACCACCAACCTCGCCACGCTGCAGGCCGGCGGTCACCCCGCCCTCGCCCTGACCGAGAACTTCGGTAACTACATCGGCGAACTCGGCGGCACCGGCGCCACGTTCATTGTCCCGATCATCTTCCTGCTCTTTATGCGCTCCAAGCAGCTCAAGGCCGTCGGCAAAGCCTCTGTCGTACCCGTGATGTTCGCCGTCAACGAACCGCTGCTGTTCGCCGCGCCCATCATCCTCAACCCGTACTTCCTGATCCCGTTCCTGTTTGCCCCCGTGGCCAACGTCCTCTTTTGTAAGTTCTTCATCGACTTTTTGGGCATGAACGGCGTTATCTATGCCATGCCGTGGGCACTCCCCGGACCGATCGGCACCTTCATCGACACCAACTTCCAGCCGATCTCTCTGGTCCTGGTTGTCGTCCTGCTGGTCGTTGACTTCTTAATCTACTACCCGTTCTGCAAGGCCTACGACAACGTCCTGTGCAAGCAGGAGGCCGAGACCCTGGCCGAAGAAGAGGCCGAGGAGACCAAGGCCGTCAAGACCGCTACCGCCCCCGCCGTTGAGGCTCCTGTTGTCGAGACCGCTTCTGCCACCGAGGCCTCCGCAGCTCCGTCCGCCCTTAAGGGCAAGGATCTGAGGGTTCTGGTTCTGTGCGCTGGCGCCGGCACCTCTGCACTGCTCGCCAACGCGCTTAAGGAAGGCGCCGACGAGCTGGGCATCGACATTACCGCCAACGCCGGTGCCTACGGCAGCCACTACGCCATCATGGACCAGTACAACGTCATCGTCCTGGCTCCGCAGCTTCGCACCTATTACAAC
>CAJJZO010000289.1 GCA_905197585.1 uncultured Collinsella sp. | reverse complement strand
GGTGTGGATGGGTGCGCCGTCTTTAAAGAGGATGACGGTCGGGATGCTGGAGATGCCGTATTCGGCGGCGATTTCCTGCGCTTCGTCAACGACGCTGGGGTGCAGCAGCGACACTGGGTCATAGATCACGCCGAGCGACGGGCTCGAGACGCGCTCCAGCACCTCACGGCAGCGATCTGGCGTGTTGACCGTCTCGTTCCAACCGGGCTCAATTAGAACCTGACCGCCCACGGCCTCGGCCCGATCGCAGACGTGTGCGAGTCCGTCCATAAAAGCCTCGAGTGCCTCATCAGTCGTGCGGTCGTCAGCAACGCGGTTCTGCGCATTGGGGCGACCGGTCTCGGTACCCACCGGGCATCCGCCGAGCATCTGGGCAAAGTTCAAGCACGCCTCGTACTCGGCAAAGTTATCCATGAGCTGTTGGCGATCGGGCGTCGCCAGATTCTTATAGCAGCCGAGCACGGCGACCGAAACGCCCGCCTCGTCGAGCACCGCACGCAAATGGTCGGCAAGTTCGCGGGTCAGGCCGCCTCGATCGATCCCCATCGATGCGTAGAGCACCTTGCTCGGCAGCTGAATGCACGAAAAGCCCAGCTCTCCCGCCATGCGAATGCGTTCCTCGACGGTTCCCTGCGGAAGGTCGTGCAAACGTACGCCCGGAGTAATAGCCCCCACGTTATTCACATCCCTTATGAGCGTTGATGCCCGGGGTGTATCCGCCAAACGGGTCCTCGATGGAGCACACGCCCGAGGGGGCGAGCGGATCGCGCTTACCGGCCAGCTTGTCGTGATGCATGGTCTCGATATAGGCAAGCACCAGCGGCGCCACACCCTTTGCATCATTTTTGACCACGGGCTCGCTCATGTAGTAATCAAACGTGCCCTCGCGGTGCGCGGTGTTGCCCAGGCCCTCAACCAGGCAGATGTTGTCGAGCGCCAGCTGCCCGTCATACTCGGACAGGCAGGTCTCGCAGATGCCATCGAAGGCGCGACGGCCGTACTGGTAGTAACGCTCGCCCAGCACGCCCAGACGCACGCCCTTCATGATGGCGTTGGCAAAGATGGCGCTGCCTGACTCCTCCAGGTAGTTGGGGGCGATATTGGGCAAGTTGATGACCTGGTGCCACATGCCGGTCTTCTCGTCCTGATACGGCAGCATGGCGTCGATCAGATCGTGGAACATCTTGCGGATCTCGTCCTTCTCGGCCGACATCGAAGGCGGCATAAGCTCCCAGGTGTCGATGAGCGCCATGGCAAACCAGCCCTCGGCGCGCAGCCAGAAGTTAGCCGAATGGCCGGTGACCGGGTCGCACCAGAACTGTTTGCGGCTCGCGTCGTAAGCGTGATAGTACAGACCGTTGAGGGGGTTGCGCATCAGGTCATGCACAACCTGGAACATATGGAAGCTGTCCGAGCAGGCACGACGGTTGTGGAAGCTCAGCTCATACTGCATGTAGAACGGCTGCGCCATATACATGCCGTCGAGCCAGATCTGGTTGGGGTAGACGGCCTTGTGCCAAAAC
>CAJJZO010000288.1 GCA_905197585.1 uncultured Collinsella sp. | reverse complement strand
AGGTCAAAGCGATCGAGGACATAGCGCGCATCGCCACGGATACCGCCCTCGTTCGAGCCAAGGAAGACACGGTCACCGTCAACGACGGTCACGCGAGCCGCTCCGTTCTCGCCAATCATCTGCTCGCACTTGTCAAGCTCGATACCCTCATCCTCGAGGCTTGCAATGACATGCTCGGCAGCGGCGTCATTGCCAAAAATGCCCATGTATGCGGAGCGTGCGGCACCGCATTTCTTGGCATAAACGGCAAAGTTCACCGCATTGCCGCCGGGATACATGGTGTGGATATGCTCGTAGCGATCGACGACGTTGTCGCCAAATCCGAGCGCGTTAACGTTAAATGCCATGGCCTTTGCCCCTTCTAGTACTCGACAACACCCATATAGCGACGGAAATCGGGATCGTGATCAAACACCTTGCCGCGTGCAGCACGCAGCTCGCAGTTCATGGCGTAGAACAGCACCGGGTCCAGATAGGCACGGACGCTCGCCGGCACGGCTTCCATACCGTACTCCTTAGCATCGAGCACCATCAGCGTATCGGTATGCGTCTTAAGGAACGCCAGGGCGCGCTCGTCCATAGCACGGCACTCGCTGGAGCCCATCTGCAGGAAGTAAAAAACGCCATCCTGACTAGCCTCCAAGGGGCCATGGAAGTACTCGCCGGAGTGGATGTAGCAGCAGTGCTGCCACTGCATCTCCATAAGAGAGCAGATAGCGAAACCGTAGGTCTGGCTAAAGTTGGGACCGCTGCCCAGAATATAGAAGAACTCGTGCTCCTGGCAAAGCTTGGCAAAGCGATCGCCCAGCTCGGCATTTACCTTCTCGCGTGCCGGGGGAAGAATCTTATCCATCTCGGCGATACCGGCATACATATCGGCAAGATCGGCGTAGCCCTCCTGCTGATCGCGCAGCTCTGCCGCAAGCGACAGCGAAATGCCAGCGGGGACCTCGGCCTGCGGCACACCCTCGCCCCACGGGTAGACCCACGTGGTCCACTTGCCGGAGTCGATCTTAGATCCAGCGTTGTCGGTCTGGGCGATTACCGTAGCGCCGGCAGCAAGGGCAATCTCGCAGCCCTCGACGACCTCGGGGGTGTTGCCACTGTGGCTACAAGCGATGACCAGGGACTTCTCGCCCAGACGACGCGGACGCATGATATCAAACTCGCGAGCCGTATAGATATACGAAGTGAAGGTGGTTGCCTCGCGTTGCAGAAGCTCGTGAGCCGGGATCAAATCGATCATGGAGCCACCGCAAGCAATCCAGTAGACGCTGTCGAACTTGCCCTTCTCGGCAATTGCCTCTTTGATCAGATCGTGTGCGTTCATATCCAGTTCCTTTCTTATTTGGCCCGCAATCAATGACGTTGGTTGCGTGGCCGATAGTTGTTTTAGTCAATCAGATATTTCTCGAATGCGGCCATGTTCTTGGCATCTGCCGCCGCCGGGTCATCGTAGTAACGACCGTCCGTGATTTCCTGGCCCAGCATGCCGTCGAAACCATGGGCGTTGAGTGTGGCGACAAAGG
>CAJJZO010000287.1 GCA_905197585.1 uncultured Collinsella sp. | reverse complement strand
GCCGCGCTACCGCTCCTGGGCCCACTACATCATCGAGTCACGCGACTGCGCCGCCAACACCCCCCAAGCCCTCCTCGACACCCTCCCACCCGCTCTCTAACCAAAACCACCACAAAGGGGACCGGCGCCTTTGTGGTGGTTTTACGCTCCACCCCACCGCCCGCCCAACCGCAAAGGAAGCAACCATGAAAGCACTCGTCATCAACGGTCCCAACCTCAACATGCTCGGCATTCGCGAGCCGGGCATCTATGGCAGCGACAACTACGACCGCTTAGTGCAGATCTGCCAGGAAGCGGGCGCCGCACAAGGCTTCGACAAGGTCGAGGTCTTCCAGTCTAACCACGAGGGCAGCATCGTCGACAAGATCCAGGAGGCCTACGGCAAGGTCGACGGCATAGTCATCAACCCGGCGGCATACACGCATACGAGTGTGGCAATCCTCGATGCCCTCAAGGCCGTCGCCATCCCTGCCGTCGAGGTACACATCAGCGCCGTAGAGACGCGCGAGGACTTCCGCCAGGTGAGCTACGCCCGCTTGGCCTGCTTCGCCACCATCACCGGCGAGGGCCTGCAGGGCTACGCACACGCGCTGGAGCTGCTGAGGGAGCATCTCGAAAAGTAAAATGCCAACCCCAACAAACAGCAGCGGCTTGCTCGCGCTCGGCTCCAGCAGCACACAAGATGAAAAAAGCCCAGACCATCAAGCGGTCCGGGCTTAATAAACGATGGTGCTCCATGGCGGATTCGAACCGTCGACCTTGGGATTAGAAGTCCCCTGCTCTATCCAACTGAGCTAATGGAGCAAATAACAGCGCGCCCAAGTAAGCGCAAGCCTGTCAGGCGCAAGTAATTATAACCTAGTTGAACTGCTCACGGTACGCCTTGCAGACCTTATCGACCGGGCCGTCCATGCGAAGGTCACCCTTCTCAATCCAAACGGCACGCTGGCAGATGCGCTCAACCTGCTCCATGGAGTGCGAAACGAACAGAACTGTCACGTCACCGCTCTGGATAAAGTGCTGGATGCGGGCCTCGCACTTCTGCTGGAAGAACACATCGCCGACGGAAAGTGTCTCGTCAACGATCAGAATATCGGGCTCGGTAATCGTCGCGATTGCAAAGGCGATACGCGCCACCATGCCCGAGGAGAAGTTCTTAAGCGGCATATCGACAAAGTTCTGCAGCTCAGCGAACTCGATAATGCCGTCAAAGTTGGCGTCGATAAACTCCTTGGTATAGCCGAGCAGGGCGCCGTTTAGATAGATGTTCTCGCGAGCGGTCAGCTCGGGGTCAAAGCCGGCACCAAGCTCAATCAGCGGCGCAATGTTACCGTGCACCTTAACGCTGCCCTCACTGGGCTCAAGCACACCGGCGATGATCTTGAGCATCGTAGACTTACCGGAACCATTAGTGCCAACCAGACCGACAACTTCGCCACGATGAATATCGAACGAGATATGCTTGAGCGCCCTAAACTCCTCAAAGAACAGCTCGTGCTTGGCAAGCTTGATGAAGTACTCCTTGAGGTTGGTCAGCGA
>CAJJZO010000286.1 GCA_905197585.1 uncultured Collinsella sp. | reverse complement strand
GCCGCGTAGCAGCTACCAGAAGCATTCGACCCCATCGACCAGAAACGAGGACCCGCCATGATGGCAGACCACAAATCGGTGACCCGCATGCTCAAGACGGCACGCGGCCAGATCGACGGCATCTTGCGGATGGTCGATGAGGACCGCTATTGCGTCGATATTTCCACACAGCTCATGGCTACACAGGCGCTCCTCGCGCGCATTAACGCCGACGTGCTCAAGGCGCATATCGAGGGCTGCGTGACTTCGGCAATCGAATCGGGCGACGAAGACCTCAAAGCCGCCAAGCTCGCCGAGATCGAACGCGTCGTCGACAAGCTCTCCAAGTAATTGGGGCATTGGGGACAGGTACGTTTGCACCACATTGGTGCAGATTAACCTGTCCCCCTTGCTCTAAATCGGGTATAAAGGCGTGCGGCATATCGAATGAAAGGCAATTTGCATGAATGACTTTATGAAGGGCCGCAATGGCGCTGACGAACTCACCATCGTGATGGGCTTCGCAGGCATTATCATCGCCATGATCGGTTCGATGGCTCGTATCCAGTGGCTCAGCTGGATTGCCATCGCCGTCATCGTGATTGGCGTGCTGCGCGGCCTGTCCAAAAATATCGATGCACGTCGCAAGGAGAACGAGGCCTTTGTAGCCGCGACCGCCAATGTTCCCGGCTTGGGCAAGTTCGTCGCCAGCTTGGGCGGCGGCGCTGCAGCGGCCAGCACCTCACGCGCAGCCGGCACCAGCAAGGAAGACTTTGAGCGTGCCAAGCGCACGGCCAAGAAGATGTGGAAGGGTCGCAAGACCACGGCATACCTCAAGTGCCCCAACTGCGGCCAGATGCTCTCCGTCCCCAAGGGCAAGGGCAAGATCCGCGTCACCTGCCCCAAGTGCCACGCCAAGATGGAAACCCGCTCCTAGCGCCCGCACGCGGGACAAATAAATCAGGTTTGTTTGTCCCAAATCTTAAGTATTTGTTCGATAAAAAAGCCGAGGCCTCGTGTTGAGACCTCGGCTTTTTGTATGCGGCAACGGAGCTGTCCCTTTGTCTCGTCTACGCCACGCCGTCGCGGGCGAGCTCCTCGGCCAGTGCCTCGGCCGGCATTGCCATAATCGTGTCGAGTTCGGCGTCCACCTCGGGAATACGCTTCACCTTGAGTTTGTGTACCAGATCGCCACGACACATCACGTGTATCGGCTCACGCAGAGCGCACAGGTCATCCAGAGGGCTCTCGCGCGTCACCAAAATGTCGGCCGCCTTGCCGCACTCGATCGTACCGGTCTCGTCACCCAGCCCCAGCAGCTCGGCATTGACCTGTGTGGCCGTGTGCAGCGCAAAGGCATTGCTCACGCCGACATACTTGGCAAAATAGGCCACCTCACGCCACATGTCGTACTGGGTCACGAACGGGCAACTCGAATCCGTGCCCAGGCCTACCTTGATACCGGCTTCCAGCGCCGCGCGAGCACTCTCGATAATGCCCGAGCACACGATGTCGCCGTTCTTCTTTTGCGTGTCGGTCGAATGGGTCTTTTCCGGATCGAGCAACACAAA
>CAJJZO010000285.1 GCA_905197585.1 uncultured Collinsella sp. | reverse complement strand
TCTCGCAGCCGGCGAGCTCCTGCTGGGCCGCGGCGATCTCCTTCTCCAGGCGTGCCTTCTCGGCCGAAAGGTCAACCTTGCCCTCGAGCACCACAAAGACCTCGACGCCGCTGTCGACCACGGCAATGCTCGCAGACGGCTTCTCGACGTCGGTACCCATGACCAGCGAGGCGGTGTTGGCCAGCGGCTCAATCGTGGAGCGCAGGCTCTCGAGCTTCTCGATGTCCTCGGCACCGGCGCGCACGACCACGTCGAGCTCGGCCTTGGGGCTCAAGCGATAACGCGAACGTGTGGCGCGGGCGGCGGAAACGACGATGCGGCACAGCTCAAATGCGCGCTCGGCGGGCTCGTCGACATACTTGGCGTAGTCGGCGGGCTCCGGCCACTTGGCGATCATGAGCGCCTCGGCACGGTCAACGTTGCCCTCGGCATCAAGATCGAGCACGCTTGCCGGCATGTTGTCCCAGATCTCCTCGGTAACAAACGGCATGAGCGGGTGCATCAGGCGAATGGAGGTGTCGAGCACAAAGATCAGGTTGCGCTGCGCCTGCAGACGGCCCTCGCCCTTCAGGCGGGCCTTGGTGACCTCGACGTACCAGTCGCAGACCTCATTCCAGAAGAACTGCTGCACGCCGCGGGCCATGTCGCCAAAGGTGTAGTTCTCAATACCCTCGGTGACCATCTTCACGGCCTTGGCCAGGCGGCTGAACATCCAGGCGTCGGCCGGCGTCTCCACGACGGGCTCGCCGGGCGTGTAGCCCTCCATGTTCATGAGCAGGAAGCGGCTGGCGTTCCAGATCTTGGTCACAAACGACTTGGCCTGCTCGGTGCGCGGGCTGTCAATGAGCTTCTTGGTCTTCTTATCGATGTTCGCGTCGAACTTAACATCCTGGTTGTTGGTGCACAGTGTGAGCAAGTTGAAGCGCATGGCGTCGGCGCCGTACATACCGATGAGGTCCATGGGGTCAACGCCGTTGCCCTTGGACTTAGACATGCGGCTGCCGTCCTTGGCCAGAATCGTCGGGTAGATGACGACGTCTTTAAACGGCACCTCGTCCAGGAAGTACAGCGAGCTCATGACCATGCGGGCGACCCACAGCGCGATGATGTCGCGCGCGGTGACGAGCGCCGTCGTGGGGTGATGGCCCTCGAGCAGCTCCGGCTTTTGCGGCCAGCCCTGCGTGGCGAAAGTCCACAGCTGCGAGCTGAACCAGGTGTCCAGCACGTTCTCGTCCTGATGCACGTGATGGCCGCCGCACTTGGGGCACACATCGGTGTCCTCGGTAAGGGCGTCCTCCCAGCCGCAGTCCTCGCAGTAGAACACGGGGATGCGGTGGCCCCACCACAGCTGGCGCGAGATGCACCAGTCCTTAAGGTTCTCCATCCAGGTGGTGTAGGTCTGCGTCCAGCGCGCAGGGTGGAAGGTGACCTTGCCGGAGTTGACGGCGTCGAGCGCCGGCCCCTTGAGCTTGTCGACGGCCACAAACCACTGCTCGGACAGCCACGGCTCCAACGCGGAGTCGCAACGGTAGCAATGCATGACCGAATGATGATGGTCCTCGACATGATCGAGCAGGCCATGCTCCTCGAACCACGCC
>CAJJZO010000284.1 GCA_905197585.1 uncultured Collinsella sp. | reverse complement strand
ACATCATTCTCAAGGAGGGCATGGTTTACTTTATCTACTTGGGCATGGTCGGGCTTATGTCGAGCCACGACCGTGGCATCGTCAAGGACATGATTTTCGCCGTGGCCGAGGGTGACGTGCCCAAGCTCAAGGATTCGCTCATGCGCTTCGCCGTGACGCGTGGCGACTCGGCTGAGCTCGATCATTCGGCCTTTTTGTCCGATTTGGACTTTATCGTGGCTGACTTTGCGGGCCTTGACCTTAAAGACTTGGATATCGGCGAGTTTTTGACCTCGCTGTTAAACCTCGCACGTAAGAATGACGTTGAGCTGCCGAGCGTGGTGACGATGTTCGCCCGCGGCATGGTGACGCTCGAGGGCCTGCTGACCGAGTACATGCCCGACGTCAACATGATCCAGATCATCCAGACGCATATTAAAAACGAGAAAAGCACCTATGCGCGCATGCGCGAGATGAGCCGCGACTTTGCAGCGAGCAGTTATCGCGCGGCGAAGGGCTCGCTCGAGGCGGCCGAGTATCTGGGCTTGGCTTCGCGCATGCTCACACGCGGCCAGCTTAAGGTGAACACGCAGATCATGAGTAGCGATAAGGCGCTGCGACAGCTAGGTGGGATTATCGACCGCATGTCGATGGCAATTGTGATCGCCGGTCTGTTTATCGGTTCGTCGGTGGTGTACTACGCGCGCATCGAGCCGGTTGTGTTTGGTATCCCGGTCATTGGCTTTATGGGCTACGTGAGCGCGCTGGTGCTGGCGCTTATGCTGGGCCGCAATATCTGGCTCAACAGTCACGGCGGCAAGCACTAGAGGCTGCGGCCGTCACCGCATTTTCCTATCGCAAACAATAGCTTTTACCTTGGGCTTCGCCTGCGTGCGAGGCCTTTTTGCGTGATACCATTTTGACGGTAATAATCGATGGCCTAGATGGTGGTGCGGAGACGCACGAATGCGTGGTTATCCTGCGCATTTGGGAGAATCGGGGTGCAAGTCCCCGGCTGTACCAGTAACCGTAATTCCTCTTGGCTCGGGATGCTCGCGTCGCAGATCGGACGACGTGCCCGAGTCGTTAAGGTCAAGTCGGATCGCCTCCCGTCTTGCATGCGGCTGCGGCTTTTGCCGCCGGTGTGCATAGGGCTCTGGAGGGAAGGGGGTCCCCGATGGGGGAACTCGAGCGCATCATGCGCGATGACGTGGGGCAGTCTCAAGGCAACGCTCCAAGTACAGACAGTAGGAGACAAATGGATATGTTTGAGGACGAGCGCCAGCGCGTCTCGCATCGCCGTGGCGCAATTGCGCGCGGCGTAGCCAAGCGCGGCCTGGTGGCATTCCTGGCCTTCGCGATGGCCCTTGGCACCACACCGGCTCAGCTGTGGGCCGAGGGCGCTGAGGGCATTGCCGAGGCTGTGGCTCAGACTGCGACGCCGGGCGAGGACGCAGCGCTTGCGGGCGGTACCGCTGAGCAGAGCGGCGCCGAGTTTTCGGATTCTGGGAGCGCGTCTACAACTAGTGCCGCCACAACTGAGGCGGCAACTGGCGACGAAGGCTCGGCGACGGGGGAGAGCCCTGCCACGAGCGAGCAGTCTTCGACGGCATCCGCTGGCCAAGCGGGATCTGCCGCCGCGGCTGCCGTTCAGACAGAGAACCCGACAGAAACCGGCGAT
>CAJJZO010000283.1 GCA_905197585.1 uncultured Collinsella sp. | reverse complement strand
TTACGAGCTCCTGTGCGAATTGGAGAGAACGCTCCCGCAAACTGCCTCTTGACAACTTATAGGAGCGTCGGTTTTGATTTCGCAATTCTCGGTATGGTCGGAGATTACCGGTCAAACGTAGTAAATAGGCCCATTTCGTGGCAAGCGAGTCAACTCGGGGCACAGGGCAGCTAATTTGGGACGGGTCAGCGGAGCAGGCCGGCTACTTCGCCGGCTAGGGTGATGGTGCCGGCCGCCACGAAGGGCTCGCCTGCGGCATCGAAGGCAGCAAGGGCTTCGGGCACGCTGGGGTACACGCCCGCGAGCTTGTCGGCATCCACCAAGGCAGCAAGCTCCTCCGCCGGCAGGGCGCGGTCGGAATCGGTCTGGGTCACGACAACGCGCGGGAAGGCCGGAATCAGAACATCGACAATACCGGCCACGTCCTTGTCGGCCAGCGCAGCACATAGCAGCGTGGGGCGATTCTCCACACACGGGTCGATCTCGTCCAGCGCGCTTACAAAGTTCTCGCAGCTCTGAGGGTTATGGCAGGCGTCGATCAGCTTGAGCGGATCAGTTCCCAGCACATCAAATCGACCCGGCGTGGGACAGCCCATAAGCGAGGCATCGAGCGCGTCGTGATTGAGCTCGCGACCCAGATACCCCTCGCAGAACATAATCGCGCACGCGGCATTCTGCGGCTGATAGGCCGGCTTGACCATGCACGACGTATAGATCGCACGCGGCGTGGTGCAGCTAAACTCAACCGTATCGCCCACGTGTTCCGGCAACTTGGTCGTAGCGTGACTTACCACGAGTGGCACAACGCCGCACTCACGGCAACGGGCATCCATCACACGCTGAACGCTCGCCTCATGTGTGCCCTCGCCCAGCACAACCAGGCGTCCGGGCTTAATGACCGCAGCCTTCTCCCCTGCAATGGCCTCGAGCGTATCGCCCAGAATACGAGTATGGTCGAGCCCAATGCCCGTAATGGCAACGGCGACTGGATCGGTCGCGCTTGTGGCGTCCCAACGCCCACCCATGCCAACCTCGAGCACGGCAACATCCACCGCGGCCTCGGCAAACACTACCAGTGCGGCAGCCGTCAGCAGGTCAAACGGCGTAATGGTATACGCGCGCTCCCCTGCCACCAAGCGATGAGCATTCACGCGACGCCCCGCCTCAACCGCAGCAGAAACACCGCGGGCAAAGGCCTCATCGCTCACGACGCGTCCATCGACCTCCATGCGCTCGGGATAACGCACCAGCTGCGGCGACGTATACAGTGCGGTCTTGAGCCCCTCACCGCGAAGGATAGCAGCCGAAAAACGCGTAGTCGAAGTCTTGCCATTGGTACCGGCAACCTGAATGCAGTCGAAATACTCATCCGGACGCCCCAGCTCATCGAGCATATCGACAACCGTCTCGAGCAGAGGACCAGCATCCCCAGAAATCCGCCCCGTATCAGCAGCCAGTCCAACAGCCCCATCAAACGAAAGCAACTCAAACGAGAAAGGAACGACATAAGACCCAGAACGCTTAGCCATAACCCAAAGTCCCCCATAACAGAAAAAGAGGCCCATCAAAAAGAATGAGCCCCTCGCGTTGACAATATCAGCCTTTACCCGCTTGCAGCGAGATCAAAGCCACAACCAAGTGGCCCAAACCTACCAGCTGCAAAC
>CAJJZO010000282.1 GCA_905197585.1 uncultured Collinsella sp. | reverse complement strand
AGTCCACTCGCCATCGCAATGACGACCAGTATCGCCATCACCACTGCCTTATGACCGAGCAGCTTGTCCGCCAAGCGGTCCATCCGTTTGACCCGTTCGTGTTGTTCGCGCTGCGCCATAGCAAAACCTCCCAACAACATCGTGTCAGGAAAAGAGTCCTGCAACAGCCATTCTCCAAAACCGGTTTTCGCGGTCAAACCAAAAGCCGACCAAAACCTTGCGAAATACTGTCCATTTATTCAGGCACACGTCAGCAAATGAACACTTAGCCGCAAAATGCCCAGATAGCAAAAGACCGACGATGCAGACGCATCGTCGGTCTATGCACAAAATTACTCGTGATCTTGGTAAATCTCACGCGGAGCAAGCTCCGAATGTTTGCGTTTTAATGTCTTAGGGGCCTTATACGTGTTGCTCTCGAAGTCGATGTACTCGGTCTGCTTGAGCAGGCGCTCGATCATCTCCTCGTGATCGAACAACTCCCAGGCCTCATGTACGGCATCGAGTTTAGCGTGCGTCTCGGGACGGCGCGGCATAAACAGCGTGCAGCAGTCGGGAGCGGCCTCAGTCGAGATATCGAACGTACCGATCTCCTCGGCGCGCGCGATGATCTCCTGCTTGTCCGAACCGATGAGAGGACGGAACACGGGGATCTTCACGGCCTCGTTGACAGCCATGATGTTCTCAAGCGTTTGAGAGGCAACCTGCCCAAGCGATTCGCCCGTAACGATGGCCTTAGCGCCCTCGATATGCGCGATGCGCTCGGCAACCGAATACATAATGCGGCGATACATGATCACGCGCAGATTGCTGGGACAGGTGACCGAAATCTCACGCTGGCAGTCGCCAAACGGCACCACGTACAGGCGGCCGATCTGGACACCCGGCTCAAGCGCACGGATGATATCCTGCACCAAATACTCGCTCGTATCGGGCGTCTGCGGACGACCAGAGAAATGTACCGGCACGCACACCGCGCCGCGACGCGCGAGCATCCAGGTCGCCACCGGAGAATCGATACCCGACGACAGCAGCGTCACGACCTTGCCGGCAGAACCCACCGGCAGACCGCCCACGCCGCGCTCGGAGCGCGCGTACACATAAACGCTACCCTGGACCACCAGTACGTGCACCATCGCATCGGGGTCGTGCATTTGAACCTTTTTATCGGGGAAGGCCTCACACAACACCTCGCCCACCTGACGATTGATGTCAATCGAGGTGAGCTCATAGTCGGTATTGGAGCGCTTAGCGTGCACCTTAAACGAATCGAAGGAACCAAACTCGCGCAGCGCCTTGACGGCGGCGGCGCAGTACTCCTGCGGGTCGCGGTTGGTGTGATACGCCAAAGACACACGAGCAACGCCGGGAACGGTGCGAATGACACGCGCCGCATCATCGGCCTGATGCTCGTTAAAGGTCACGAGGATATAACCGGAAATTCGAGACACGGCGTTCACGGAAAAGGCGGCCAAAGCCGCCTTAATGTTATCCATGAGGATATGCTCAAAATGTGCGCGGTTCTTACCCTTCAGTCCAACCTCGTGATAGTGGACCAGGCAGACGCGAGCCGCCATTTAGGCTTCAGCAACCTTGTGGCCGAGCGCCTTCTCGTAACGAGCCTCGTCGTAAGAGATGTCGCCGTCGACAATCTCGTCCATAGCCATCGAGATGGTATCGGCACCGG
>CAJJZO010000281.1 GCA_905197585.1 uncultured Collinsella sp. | reverse complement strand
AGCTGCGCGCCGACCTCCAGCCCGTTGGTGAGCGTGACACGCTTGGTGCACGGATAGGGGATATGCCCATCAGCGTCGAGCAGGTGGTAACGCTTGGCAATCTCGCGTGCCTCGCTACGGGTCTCGGCGGCCTTAATCTTGAGCGAAATCTCCTGCAGCTGATCCCAGGTGTAGTCGTCAAGCGAACCGCGGATGCCGTCCAGGTAGTCGGGGATGCCAAAGCCATGGGTCGCCGCCCCAACGACGCTGAGCCCCGCAACGGCTGCAACGACGCCACCGATAATAAACCGGCGGCGGGTCATGGCATCGTGCCGGGCCTGCTCCAGAATCTCTCGCGCGCGCTCGCCGGCGACGTCGACCTTAAGGTGCGTACCGGAGTCGATGTCGATTGCGGCGTCACTGCCCGCGCCCTCGCGGCCCTCGGATTCGGCGTCGGTGAGGTATGTCGAGAGCACCTCGAGCATCTGCTGCTCGGTAGGGCGATCGCACTGCTCGACTGAGAGACCCTTCATGATGATTTGGACAAGCGCATCATCGCCCTCGCAGCGCGGCTCGAGCGGTGCCGGCTTGGTCTTGGTCTTTACGAGATAGAACGAGCCGGTTGCAGCGGCGTCCGTCGACTCAAAGTCAAACGGTTTGCGACCGCTGTAGAGCTGGTACAAAATGCTCGAAAGCGCATAGACGTCGATTGCCGGCGAACGGCGAAGGGCCGCGATGCCTTCGATATCCTGCGTGAGCATCTCGGGCGCGGCGTATGCGGGCGTGGCAAAGCGCCAGATGTCGGCGCGCCGGGTGATCGTGTCGTCGCCGAGAGCCATGGTCGCGGAGCCCATGTCGATGAGGCAGGGGTCAAAGGAGCAATCGGCAATCTGCTGCTCGAGCGTTCGGCTGGTGGTACGGAACATGATATTGGCGGGCGACAGGTCGCGATGGACGACCGGATTCACGAGGCCTTGGGTCATCAAGAGCGCACGAAGCACGGCGTTTCCGACGGCGGCGACCATCTGGGTGGTCAGCCCGCCCGAGGCGTCGTGCGGAAGCAGGGGCAGCGCCTGCTTGAGCGAGGTGCCCTCGACCCACTCCATGAGGATGAGCGGGTCATCCTCGCACGATCCGTAGCCATAGACGCGCGGAAATCCGCGCAGGTGCGAGACGGTACACAGATGACGGTACTCCTCGAACAGCGCAGCGGTGTTGGCCAGGTGCGCTGCCGATTGCTCGGCGGAGCGGTCGGGGGCTTGGCCGGAAAGGATGGCGTTGTCCTTGAGTAGCTTGACGGCAAAGACCTCGCCGCTCGTGTTGGTCGCGCGCAGCACGTGCCCGATGTTGCCGTTGTTGCGGTGGGCCGTCTGGAGAATAAGCGTCATAAACC
Source organism: uncultured Collinsella sp. (assembly GCA_905197585.1). GTDB lineage: Bacteria > Actinomycetota > Coriobacteriia > Coriobacteriales > Coriobacteriaceae > Collinsella. The sequence continues at coordinate 322 of CAJJZO010000281.1, read as the reverse complement.
GACGCTTGGCGTCGTCCTCGGCGCTGGGGTCGACCGCCACGGCGGTATCGAACGTATCGAGACAGATGAGTTTGTCGCCATAGGCGCTATCGGTAGTATCCATGGCGTTCCTTTGTCTGGCATGGGTTGCCGCACGTATACGTGAGCAGTGCGGATATCGGTAAAGTACCATGATAGCCGCACTGCCCACGTATACCGCTGTGCATTGTCGTTTACGACGCAGAAGGTAGAAGACGAAAGACGGACGGCGACCGTCTTTCGATCGCCGTCCGCGCTAGTCCACAATGACAAGGAATGTCGTATAGAGACCCAAATGAAGTCT
>CAJJZO010000280.1 GCA_905197585.1 uncultured Collinsella sp. | reverse complement strand
AGGCCATCCAGCTAGGACCCCAACCGTCGACGGCGCCGTTCGCGCCCCAGTGCGTGGGAATCTGCGCAGGCAAGCTCGGCATCACCATGAGGTGCGCTACGACATTGGCGACGCACAGAGCGATCAGCGCAATCCACACACGCCGCGATACCCCCGTGGCGTGAATGCCCTTGTTTTCGTTATTCATCCTTATCACCTTCCGTGTTTGTAAAGCCCATAAACCAACCGATCAAGTCCTGCATGACGGTGGTGTTTAAGCTGTATACGATGTTTTGGCCATGGCGCTCGTCGGTCACCAACCCGGCGTTTTTGAGCGTCGCCAAGTGATGGCTCAATGACGGCTTGCTGATGTCAAAATGCTCGGCAAGCTCCCCGGCCGTGCAATTGCCCTCGCGCAGCAGTTCCAAAATGTGACGCCGTGTAGGATCGGCCAGCGCCTTAAAACCCTCTCCCGGCATAAGACCTCCTCTCATCATCTCTCATGACGCGCACACTATACTCGATATTTAGATGTTTGTCTAACTATCTAATCGCAATGCTTCAAACCACATCAAAGCAAACGCCATCGCAACCTATGGGCGATTACCTATAATGACGATAGCTAAAACACGATTCGCTTCCCCATCGGAGGATGTCTATGACCGAAACCGCTGCCGCTCTCGTCGAGACACGCGACACCAAGCTCGAGATCATCATGGGCCGCGAGGCACTCGATAAGCTCGCCGATGCTACGGTGCTGATGCTCGGCTGCGGAGGTGTGGGGTCCAATTGCTGCGAGGCGCTCGCCCGCGGCGGCATTGGTCATTTCGTCATTCTGGACAAGGACATCGTCGCGCCCAGCAATATCAATCGCCAGGCTATCGCCTTTCACAGCACCATCGGCAAGCGCAAGGTCGATGTTATGGAAGCCATGATCCACGACATTAATCCCGCCGCCACCGTTATCAAACGCACCGAATACCTGCTGAGCGACAACATCGACGAGTTCTTCGCGAGCGTTTTGGAGCAGACGGACGGCAAGCTCGACTACGTCGTCGACGCCATCGACACCATCTCGGCCAAGCTCACCATTGCCAAATATGCTCAGGACCACGACATTCGTTTGGTTAGCTCCATGGGCGGGGCCAACAAGCTCCATCCCGAGTGCCTCCGCTTTGCCGACATTTTCGATACGGTACGTGACCCCATGAGCCGTATCATGCGCAAAGAATGCAAGAAGCGCGGCATCAAGAGCCTGCACGTACTGTTTAGCTGCGAGGAATCGGTTAAGACACAGCCCCGCGACCCTTCCAACATCCACGAGCGCACCGAGCTGGGAACCGCCAGCTTTATGCCGCCCATCATGGGCCAGATGATTGCCGGCGAGGTTATCCGCCAGATCAGCGGCCGCGGCACTGAGCGCGTACGCTCCGATGGCCAACGTCTGGACTAGCGGAGCGCACCGAGATGGAGCCCCGGTTATTTGATGCACACTGCCATCTTGATTTAATGGCTCACCCGGACGCCGTTGCCGATGAGGCGACGGCGCTGGGCTTGGGTCTATTTGACTGCGGCGTCAATCCGCGCGACTTTTCGGCCGCAAACGAGCGCGCCTGTCGCCAACCAGGCATCATCGCCGGCGTTGGGCTTCACCCCTGGTGGCTCGCCGATGGCCACTGCGGTTTTGTCGAAGTCAATCTGCTTTGCGAAGTTGCTGCC
>CAJJZO010000279.1 GCA_905197585.1 uncultured Collinsella sp. | reverse complement strand
CGGGTTCGGGTTCGGGCTCGGGCACGGGTAACGATTCCGGCACGACCAACTAGTCGCCACCCCACCGCTCATTCCAGCTCTCACCGCAAACATATTCGCTCATAGGCACCCGCTTGCCCCCCCCCGCACGCGGGTGTTTTGCATATAGGTAGACGTCGGAGGCCTGTCTTAGCCCCAGCGCATTGCCGGCGCTTATTCGTCAGCTATCGCCGCCGGATCGAGGGGGGGGGAGCGACAAGCTTCTCCATCGTCTTCTCGAGTAGGCTGATGTCGATGGGCTTGGAGGTGTGCGCGGTCATGCCCGCCTCCAGGCTGCTGCGCACATCCTCGGAAAACGCATTCGCCGTCATGGCAATGATGGGAATGACGGCACCGAGCGGGTTAGCGCCCATGCGAATGGCACGCGTCGCCTCCAAGCCATTCATCCTCGGCATCTGGATGTCCATGAGGATGGCGTCGAACTCGCCGGGCTTGACGCTGGCAAAGCGCTCGACAATCGCTGCACCATCGGGGCAGACCTCACAGCTCGCACCGCTCATCTCGAGCAACGCGCTGAGAATCTCTGCGTTGAGCTGGTTGTCCTCCGCGCACAAGAAGCGCATGCCATTAAGCACAGAGGTATCGGATGTCGGCGTCGCCGTGCTGCCATAGACGCGACGCACGACGCCCTCGAGCTCCGCCAAGAAGAACGGACGCGAGACGAAGCCATCGGCTCCGGCAGCCACGACGCGCTGGGTGACCTGCCCACGCAGAGCATAGTCGATGCAGAAGACGAGCGGCCCGTCCTCCCCTGCCGCCTCTCGCAGCGCCGCGATGCTCGCCCCGAGCGCAGGATCGTCAACACAACCTGCAAGCAGGATGACGTCTGCCATGTGCGCAGCTGCGCCCGCACATGCGTCCTCAACGCTCTTTGCAACAGCGAGGACGATGCCGGCCTCCTCGCAGCGCATGCTGACATTGCGCTGGAGACGCTGCTCGCCGCACACAAGCAGCATCCGCCCCACGCCGATGTCGTAGCTCGCGTCCTTGTCGATGGCCAAGTCGAGGACGACCGTAAACTTCGAACCCTTACCCGGTGTGCTCTCGACCTCGATGCTGCCGCCCATGAGCTCGACAATGTTCTTGGCGATGGCCATGCCCAGGCCCGTCCCCTGGACTTTGTTCGTACCCGAGGACTCCGCGCGGGAGAACGGGTCAAAGATGTACTTGAGGAACTCCTCATCCATGCCGATGCCCGTGTCGGTCACCTCGAAAAGTAAGCGCGCATAGTCGGCATCGCCGCTGTTAAGCTCCGTGATGCTGAGCTCGACCTGACCGCCGTCCGGCGTGTACTTGACCGCGTTGGAAAGTAGGTTAAGGATGGTCTGCCGCAGCCTGACACCATCGGCGACAAGATACTCGTGGCGCAGGTCGTTGACGAAGATATGGAACTCGTGATGGCGTCCCAAGGCCTGGGCACGGATAATGTTGTCAACCTGGTTGATCTGCTCCGCCAAGCTCACCGGCACGAGTTGCAATTCGACCTTGTCGGACTCGATCTTGCTCATGTCGAGGATGTCGTTGATAAGGCTGAGCATGTGATTGCTCGAGAGCTTGATTTTCTGGATGTAGTCCGCAAGCTGCTCCGGGCTGGTCGTCCCGTGCTCCATGAGATTTGTAATGCCGACGATGGCATTCATAGGCGTCCGGATATCGTGACACATGTTGGCGAGAAAATAGCTCT
>CAJJZO010000278.1 GCA_905197585.1 uncultured Collinsella sp. | reverse complement strand
CCACAGGTCGCCTCGGCCATATAGGGGCTATGAAATGCCCCCGACACCGCGACCTTCATGGCGCGGCCGCCAGCCTCTTTTACTAGGACGTCGAGGGCCTGCAGCGCATCGGGCGCTCCGGCAACAACCGTTTGCTGCGGGCTGTTGTAGTTGACCGGCCAGCAGTCCTCGCCGGCCTGCGCAGCCAGGTTCTCGACTTGCGCCGCATCGAGCTTGATGACGGCGTGCATGCCGCCCGGATGGCGCTCGGCAGCCGCGGCCATCAGCGCCGCGCGCTCGCACACGAGCTCAAAGCCCGCTCGCGTATCGAACGCCCCCGCAAAGGTGAGCGCGGCGACCTCGCCCAGCGAAAATCCCGCACAGGCGGCAGGCACCACGCCGCGCTCACGCAGGGCGACGGCGACAGCCAAGTCGTGCACGAACACGCAAGGCTGCGTGTTCTCGGTCTGCGAGAGCTCCTCCTTGGAGGCGCTCCGGCACTGCTCGCTGGTCCCCGGGCGCACCTCGTCGACAATGGCGAACACCTCGGCGGCCGCCGGCGATGCCTCGATCAGGTCGACGCCCATCGCGGGGTGTTGGGCACCCTGGCCGGCAAACAGAAACGCTATGCTACCCATGCGCACGCACCCTTCAGGACGCGCTCGGCGCCATCGACCAAGTCGTCAACGATTTCACGTGCGCTCTGGCACTCGTTGACCATGCCGGCAATCTGTCCACACAAAAACGAACCCTCTTCGTAATTGCCGTCCTTGGCGGCCTTGCGAAGGGCGCCCGTGCCCATGGCCCCGAGCTCCTCGGAGCTTGCGCCCGCCGCCTCGCTCTTGGCATACGCGTTGGTGAAGGGGCTCTTGAGGGCGCGCACCGGATGTCCCGTCGAGCGACCGGTCGCACGCGTCGAAGTGTCGTTGGCCTTCAGGACCATCTCTTTGTACTGCTCCGAGACGGTGCACTCGTCTGCGACCAGAAAGCGCGTACCCACTTGCACGCCTTCGGCGCCCAGCATAAAGGCGGCCGCCACGCCGCGGCCGTCGGCAATACCGCCGGCGGCCACAACGGGAATGTCGACCGCATCGACGACCTGCGGCACCAGTGCCATCGTCGAGGTCTCGCCAATATGGCCGCCCGATTCGGTACCCTCGGCAACAACCGCCGTGGCTCCACGACGTGCCACGAGGCGCGCCAGCGCCACCGAGGCAACGACCGGGATGACCTTGATGCCCGCCTCGTTCCACGCCTTCATGTACTTGGCGGGATTGCCGGCGCCCGTCACGACGACCGGCACTCGCTCGTCAATCACGACCTGCGCGACCTCGTCGGCAAACGGGCTCATGAGCATGACGTTGACGCCAAAGGGCTTATCCGTCTTGGTGCGCAGCTCATGAATCTGGTCGCGCAGCCAGTTGGCGTCGGCGTTCATGGCCGCGATGATGCCTAAGCCACCCGCCTCGGACACTGCGGACGCCAGCGAGGCATCGGCAATCCAGGCCATACCGCCCTGGAAAACGGGATATTCTATTTGTAGAAGTTCCGTGATCTTTGTTTTCATTGTCTTTCTGATCCTTCTCGTCATTCTGCGTTATATTACATATTCTGATGATACCAGGGTCAAAAGGTCTAAGCCCACATGAGCTTGCTCATAAGTGGGTGAAAGACCTTAGGACCCGCCCCGATATGAGCATAAAAGTGGGATGATAATCCCACGATATGCGAATAGAGGGTAGGATTACTTGCATTTTTAATCGGAA
>CAJJZO010000277.1 GCA_905197585.1 uncultured Collinsella sp. | reverse complement strand
CAAAGGCGGCACCATGATCCTCCTGGTCGACAAGATCGAAAAAAGCTTCGGCGCGCGCGTCCTCTTTAGCGGCGCGTCCTTCCAGATCAACCCCGGCGAGCGTTTTGCGCTCGTGGGACCCAACGGCGCCGGCAAAACCACCATGCTCAAGATCATCATGGGCATCGACAGCCCAGACGCCGGCCAGGTCCAGTACGCCAAGGACTGCCAGGTGGGCTACCTAGAGCAGGAAACCAACCTGGAGCAAAAGGACACCACCATTCTCGCCGAGGTCATGGCCGCCGCCAAGGAAATCCGCCGCATGGGAGAGCGCGCCAACGAGCTGCAGGCTCAGATCACCGAGCTCTCCGAACAGGGCAAAGACGTCGACGCACTCCTCAACGAGTACGGCATGGTCCAGGACCGCTTTGAACACCTGGGCGGCTACGAGCTCGAGAGCAACGCCCGCAAGATCCTGTCCGGCCTGGGATTTAAGGTCACCGACTTTGAGCGCCCGTGCTCCGAGTTCTCGGGCGGCTGGCAGATGCGCATCGCGCTCGCCAAGCTCTTCCTGCGCCACCCCGACCTGCTGCTTCTGGACGAGCCCACCAACCACCTGGATCTCGAAAGCGTCCAGTGGTTGCGCGGCTTTATCGCCAACTACGACGGCGCCGTGCTCATCGTCAGCCACGACCGCGCCTTCATGGACGCCTGCGTCGACCACGTCGCCGCGCTCGAAAACCGTCGCGTGACCACCTACACCGGCAACTACAGCAGCTACCTCAAACAACGCGAGGACAACCTGGAGCAGATGCGCGCCAAGCGCGCCGCCCAGGAGCGCGACATCGCCCACATGCAGGTCTTCGTCGACAAGTTCCGCTATAAGCCCACCAAGGCCTCCCAGGCGCAGGAGCGCATCCGAAAGATCGAGCAGATCAAAAAGGAGCTCGTCATCCTGCCCGAGGGCCACAAGCACATCGACTTTAAGTTCCCCGATCCGCCGCGCTCCGGCGACATGGTCGTGGGGCTCGAGGGCGTCTCCAAGTCCTACGGCGACAAGCACATCTACAGCGACATCGACCTCAAGCTCTACCGCGGCGAGCACGTGGCGCTCGTCGGCCCCAACGGCGCCGGCAAGTCCACGCTCATGAAGATCCTCGCCGGCCTGGAGCCGCCCACCACCGGCACCCGCGACCTGGGTACCAACGTGGGCGTGGCCTACTACGCCCAGCACGCACTCGAGGGCATGACCGAGTCCAATACCGTCCTGCAAGAGATCGACACCGTCACGCCCAAGTGGACCGTGCCGCAGCAGCGCAGCCTGCTGGGCGCCTTCCTGTTTAGCGACAACGATTCCATCGAAAAGCAGGTCCGCGTCCTCTCCGGCGGCGAAAAAGCGCGTCTGGCACTGGCCAAGATGCTTGTGGCCCCCGAGGCGCTCCTGTGCCTGGACGAGCCCACCAACCACCTAGACATCGACTCGGTGGACATGCTCGAGAACGCCCTGCAAAACTTCCCCGGCACCATCGTGCTGATCAGCCACGACGAGCACCTGGTACGCGCCGTGGCCAACCGCATCATCGACATCCGCGATGGCAAGGTCACGGTCTACGACGGCGACTACGACTACTACCTCTACAAGCGCGAAGACCTCGCAGCCCGCGCCGCCGCCGCGGCGGCAGGGGAGAGTGCACCGGCCGCGCCCAAGTCCGCTAAGGTCACCGCGGCCCAGTCCGCCGCCCCCGCCCCCGCTTCCAAGCCTGCCGA
>CAJJZO010000276.1 GCA_905197585.1 uncultured Collinsella sp. | reverse complement strand
CTGCATAAACCAGGACACCTCGGAGGCAAAGGTCGTGGCCACGACGGGCATATGCTCGTTGGGAGCATAGCCGCATGCCCACGGCTGGGACTTCTGCACCTTGCCGACGGTCTTGAGCTTGCGATAACCGCAGGCAAGGCCGACGAGCACCACGAGCGCAATAGCGATCGCGGGCGTGGAGGTGGCAGCGCCGGAGTACTGGTTCATGAGCTCCATGCCCTCGGCGGCAAACACGCCACCGTACGGATGCAGCACGGACGCAGCGACATCGACCAGCACGGGCGCGATCACGGGAGCGCCAATGCCCAGCACGACGCAGATGGCCGCGAGCAGGCCCTGCGCAAACACCATGGGGGCGGGAACCTCCTTGGCATTGGCCGCGGCCTCGGAGCGGGGCGCGGAGGCAAAGGAGACGCCATAGGCCTTGACGAAGCATGTGACAGCCAGCGCGCCGGTAATGGCAAGCGCGACGGCAGCGAACACGGCCACGATCATGACGGCCTTGTCGCCCTGCATGGCAGCGTTAAAGAGCGACTGGTAGGTAAACCACTCGGACACAAAGCCGTTGAAGGGCGGGATGGCCGAGATGGCAAGCGCGCCAATAAGGAAGCAGATGGCCGTAGCCGGCATACGACGGAACAGACCGCCCATCTTCTCCATATTGCGCGTACCCGTGGAGTACAGCAGCGCACCGGCGCCCAAGAACAGCTCGCCCTTAAACATCGCGTGGTTAAACGTGTGGTAGAGGGCGGCCATCAGAGCCAGGACGGCGATGCCGACCGAGTTGAGCGCCATAGCGGCCATGGAGGCGCCGACGCCGAGCAGAATGATGCCGATGTTCTCGACGGAGTGATAGGCCAGCAGGCGCTTGATGTCATGCTCCTGCAGGGCGAAGGCCACGCCGAGGACCGACGAGATCGCACCGAAGACCATGACCATAAGGCCCCACCAGACCTGAACGCCCGAGGCGGAGAGCAGGTCGAGGCCCACCTTGAGGATGCCGAAGATACCGATCTTGATCATGCCGCCGGACATGAGGGCCGACACGTTGGACGGCGCCTCGGGATGCGCCTTGGGCAGCCAGCCGTGCAGCGGGATGATACCGGCCTTGGCGCCAAAGCCAAAGAAGGCGAGCACAAAGCACACGGATGCGACCGCGGGGCTAAACTGCGTAGCGCGGAAATCCGCAAAGGCAAACGAGCCACCGGCGAAGTTGGTCATGGTGAGGAAGCTCGCCATGATGAGCACAAAGCCCACGTGCGCGATCACAAAGTAGAGCCAACCGCCATGGATGGAGTTCTCGTTCTCCTCGATCACGACCAGGAAGTACGAGGTCAGCGACATGAGCTCAAAGGCGACCAGGAACCAAAACACGTTGTCGGCGGTGATGACGAGCATCATGGACGCCACAAAGGTGTTAAAGAAGAAGCCGGCGCGGCCCTTTTTGCCCGGGTACTCATCAAAGTAGTTGAGACCGTAGATCGAACCGGCAAACGCGAGCACCGAGATGAGCGCCACGAACAGGCCGGACAGCTGGTTGAGCAGCAGCTGGAAATGGGCAAACGGGAAGAACACGATGGTGTCGACCGACGTGACATCGCCCAGCACGGCCTGGATACCGGCCACAAACGAAAGCACCGCGGCGACGGCGCCGATTAGGCAGCCGGCGGTCGTGGGGGCGTTATCGGACTTGATCAGCAGAACCGAGGCGAGCGCACCGATGCACGAGACGGCAAGCGATGCGATAAA
>CAJJZO010000275.1 GCA_905197585.1 uncultured Collinsella sp. | reverse complement strand
AGGCGAGGGTTCTTGACGTCGTAACGCTCAACGACGTCCATAGCGACCGTTCGCGAAGCATATTCCTGTAGCAGTTGAATCGCGTCTGCGGGCGCCTGCTCAAGCGTCGCGATGAATCCCCCTCGTTCAAGATATCCGATCAGATGATGTCGAAGCAGCGCTGCATCGCTTGGGGAAGAGGGCGCATCCGGCTCAGGAACGCTCCCCGTCTTATATCGGACGTATTCCGAAAAACTCAATGGAAAAAGCTCTCTTACAAGAGAACGGCCCCTGAACTCACTCTGAAGTTCTGAGGACAGCATCTTAGAAGAAGATCCCGTCACGTAAACGGTCGCTTTTTCCGTATCGACTACACGCCGCCGAAACGCACCCCATTCGGGAACTTCCTGGATCTCGTCAAAGAAAAAGTAGGCGCCCTCGCCTCGAGCAGCAGGATATAGCGCATGGAATGTATCGAGCACATCCGCGAGCAGCGATGGCTCATACGGGCGCAAGCGCTCATCCTCAAAATTGAAGTAAAGCATCCGGTCAAGCTCGATGCCTTGATCCTGGAGCCGCCGCATCTCCTGGTACAGGCGATACGTCTTTCCACAACGACGGGTTCCTACAATCACATGTACGATGTTGTCGCGCTTTGGCTCCTGCGGGTTTCCCAGATCAAGGTCTCGCTCAAAGACCTGCGGAACTCCCTGTTGCTCAAAGTCCTTTATTATCTGGGCCACCAGGTCGTTGAATGCCATGGTTCTTCGATCTTGCTTATCTGCTAATCAAAATTATACCGATTCTTGATTAGCAAAAGAGCAAGATTATATGTAGCTTGATTAACACTTAAGCAAGTTTTTAACTGTCGAATTGCCCGGGTGATCACATACCTCGGATGGCTACAAAACAGTTGAGGGGTCACAAATGCTCCCGTTAGAGCCGTGATAAAAATTAACTAGGAACATTTGGCCCCCTCAGTCCTGCAGGGTATTGTAAAGTGCGGGGCTAGATCAGGCCGAAGTGTTCCATGGCCTGGGCGACGCCGTCGTCTGCACAGGGGACCGCAACGTAGTCGGCGGCCTCGCGCACATGGGGTGCTGCCTGGCCCATCGCCACGGCAACGTCCGCGGCCTCAAAGAGAGACAGATCGTTCTCGGAATCACCGAAGGCAAAGACACGCGCCGGCGCCGCACCCGCCGCAGCAGTGAGCTCCGCGAGCAGGGCCCGGGCCCCAGCACCTTTGGACACCCCGGGCATGACGAGCTCGTGGCTCCCCTCGCCCACGTTGTAGTAGCCGAGCTCCTCCATCAAAAAGTCGCTCGCCCGGTAGGCCCCGTACGCCTCGTCGACAAAATCGACCTTGGCAAACCGCAGGTCGGGCTTGGCACTACACATCTCCTCGAGGTCGCACGCCACAGGACCCCAGTTGTAGAGGCTCCCACCGCTCGCGTTGAGCTCCAGGCAGAGCTCCGTCCCCTCAAAAAAGGCGGGCATCCCCACGCGGAGCATCTCCGATACCATGCGCTCGAGCACCGCGCGCGGAAAGCAACAGTCGAGGATAACCTTGCCGTCGAGCACCACGTGCGCTCCGTCGAGCGAAACGTATCCGCGAAACGGAAGGTTGTTGAGCAGCTGGTCAATCCCCACCCGGGCGCGTCCAGTCGAGAGAATCGGAATGCCGCCGCGCTCGGCGAACTCCTCCACGGCGCGCACCACGCGCTCAGTGGGAAAGCTGCCGGGGCCCGTTACGGGGTCGCGGCACACGAGCGTCCCGTC
>CAJJZO010000274.1 GCA_905197585.1 uncultured Collinsella sp. | reverse complement strand
CGGGGATTGGCAAAAGTACCGTTTCTCGTATCGTGCGTGCCTGTGCACGAACGGCGGTGCAGACTGGCCGAAACGTGGCGTAGGACTGCCTGTGCACCGCAGCTGGGGTCGCCCATATGCCACAACCATTGTTCTAAAAGCTTGGTACGGTAACTGCACTTCTTAATATGCATAGAACAATCGTCATCTTGCATAAAATAACAGCTCAGTCCGGGTTTGCCCGTGCCTACCCCCGTCTGCGCCGTGCAAAAAACGGAGTTTTCAGCATCGTGGTGCTGTCGGCACTGCCGCAATCTTGCAACATACGGGTTCCGAAGCTATTTATGCCTTCCGATGCGCCTCCGAAGCGCATGTATGTGATCCCTGAGACCGCGATGCTTGTTCTAAAACACAATATATATGCGCCTAAAGACGTTGATTAACGCTTTCGATGCGTATACACACAGCTTGGCGTGCTGAATACTCGCAAATATGCACGCCGCTCCCTATGGGACCCGTCTGCGGCAGGCGCGAAGCGAGTCGGAGCTTCGCAGAACGGGGCTTGGCGCATTGCTTGGCGGGCCCGGGGCCCTGCCGCAGGCCTTTGGTGCTGTGGAAAACGCCCGTGCTCGCGTCTGGCTGTGTGGCAAATGTCAGACGGGGCGCCGGACGCGCGGACTTTGTGCGTTCGCGCTCATTAGGTAAAAACAGAGCCGCCCGTATCGGGCGGCTCGGCAATCAAAAACCTTGGATTCGGGGCATAAACTACTGGTTTGTTTGCCCCTCGAGCATGCCGTCGAGGGTGCGCCAGGCGAGCTCGGCGCACTTGACGCGGGCGGGCATGTGCGAGATGTCCTGGAGCTGGGCGGCTTCGTCCAGGTCTTCCAGGTCCTCCTCGGAGAGCTGCTCGCCGCGGATCATGGCGAGGAAGAGCTCTGCCAGGCGGTGAGCTTCCTCGACGGTCTCGCCGGTGATGAGGTCGGCCATGATGTCGGCACTGGCCTGACTGATGGCGCAGCCGTGGCCGGTAAAGGAGGCCTCCTCGATCACGCCGTTCTCGACGCGCAGCTGTAAGGTGAGCTCGTCGCCGCAGCTGGGGTTGATGCCGTCGTGCTCGTGCGTGGGGGCATCCATCTCGTACTTATAGTCGGGGTGCGAGTTGTGCTCCATAAACGTGGTGGAGGTGTACAGATTACCCATTGAACGTGCTCCAAACGTGATGCAGGCCGGCGATGAACTTGTCGATGTCGGCCTTGTCGTTGTAGAAGGCCACGCTGGCGCGGCAGCAGGCAAGGTTCTCGACGCCCAGCCAGGTAAGCAGCGGCTGCGCGCAGTGGTGGCCGGCGCGGATGCAGACGCCGTCCATGTCCATGATGCTCGCGACGTCGTGCGGGTGGATGCCCTTGACGTTAAAGCTCACAACGCCGTGGTGGTTGTCCCAATAGATGGAGCCGATGATCTGGACAAAGTCGAGCTGCATGAGTTCGCCCATCAGGTAGTGGACGAGTGCCTGCTCGCGGGCCTGGATGTTCTCGTAACCCACGGTGTTGACCAGGTAGTCGAGTGCCGCACCCGTGGCGAATATGCCGGCGGCGTCCTGCGTGCCGGCCTCGAACTTCTCGGGGACGGGCGCCCAGACGGCGTCCTGCTCGGTGACCGAATCGATCATCTCGCCGCCGGTGAGCATGGGCGGCATGGCGTTGAGCAGGTCCATCTTGCCCCACAGCACGCCGATGCCCATGGGGCCCATGGCCTTGTGCGCGCTAAAGGCAAAGAAGTCGGCGCCCAGGTCGGCCACATCGACCGGCATGTGCGGCAGCGACTGCG
>CAJJZO010000273.1 GCA_905197585.1 uncultured Collinsella sp. | reverse complement strand
AAACACGGTGGGCTGAAGAATCGTGTCAGCGTCAACATCAAACTGATCGATTCACAAGATGTTGAAACGCGCGGCGTTGAAATCCTCAAAGGTCTGGACGCAATCCTCGTACCTGGCGGTTTCGGCTATCGTGGCGTAGAAGGCATGATTACGACCGCGCGTTTTGCGCGTGAGAACAATATTCCTTATCTGGGCATTTGCCTGGGTATGCAGGTGGCCGTGTGCGAGTTCGCCCGCAACGTCGTCGGCCTTGCCGGCGCCAGCTCCTCCGAGTTCGATCCGGACGGCCCGTTTAGCGTCATCGATCTGATGAGCTCGCAGGAGGACGTGACCGAGAAGGGCGGCACCATGCGCCTGGGCGCCTATCCGTGCAAGCTCGCCGCCGATACCCTTGCTCGCGAGGCATATGGCGAGGAGCTCGTCTACGAGCGTCACCGTCACCGCTTTGAGTTCAACAACGCCTTCCGTGACCAGCTCGAGGACGCCGGTTTGGTTATCTCGGGTCTGTCGCCCGACGAGCGCCTGGTCGAGATGGTCGAGCTGCCGCGCGACGTGCATCCGTGGTATGTGGCAACCCAGGCTCATCCCGAGTTCAAGAGCCGCCCGACCAACCCGCAGCCGCTGTTCCGCGAGTTCGTACGCGCTTCGATCGGCCAGCACGAGGGTGTCGACCGTCTGCAGGTGACGCCCATGAACCTCGCTACGGACTAAGGGTGCCGGCGAATAAGGAACATACCGAAGCTACTCCCTCGTCGCTCGCCGTGGCGGCGGGGGAGTATCTCGATTACCTCGCGGTCGAGCGGGGTTTGGCGCGCAACACGATTGCGGCCTATCGTCGTGACCTGACGACGTACTGCGCCTATCTGGAGCGGGCGGGTATTGTGTCTTTTGAAGAGGTGACTCGTCAGGTCGTGGAGGGCTTTGTCGCCGACCGTCGCGATGGGGGCTATTCCGATGCCTCGGTGGAGCGTGCGCTTGCGGCCGTGAAGGGCTTGCATGCCTTTTTGGTGCGCGATGGGGCCGTGGCCCAAAACCCGACGGCGGCGTTGCGCCTGCCTAAAAAGGCTGAGCGTTTGCCGGAGTATCTATCGGTGGAGGATGTCTCGGCTCTGCTCGATCAAGACTTCCCCGAGGGCGAGATGGGCTTGCGCGACCATGCCATCTTGGAAGTGCTCTACGGATGCGGTTTGCGTGTGAGCGAGTTGGTGGGGCTCGATGTGGGCGATATCCATATTGACGATGGCTTTGTACTCGTTCGCGGTAAGGGCTCAAAGGAACGCCTGTCCCCGCTGGTGGGAAGCGCGGCGCGAGCTCTGATGCTCTATGTAACTGAGGGACGTTCTCGCTTGGCGGCCCATGCCCGCGGAACCGAGACCTCGGCGGTCTTTTTAAATAAGAACGGACGTCGCCTGTCGCGCCAGGCCGTGCATGCGATATGCGAGCGGTATGGGCGTCAGGTGGGGCTGGTGGGGCTCCATCCCCATACCTTGCGCCACTCCTTTGCCACCCACATGCTCGCGGGCGGTGCCGACCTGCGTGTGCTGCAGGAGATTTTGGGCCATGCCGATATTTCGACCACGCAGGTCTACACGCATGTCGACCGCACGCAACTGACCGAGGTCTATCTGGCGGCGCATCCGCTGGCACATCGCTAGCACCTCGCTGACCTGCATATTTATAAATATTAAAGGGGACGGGCCCCCCATTTACCAAACCCCCATTTTACCGCAAAGGCAATAAGGGGCCCCTGCCAATTTTAACCACAAACCCACACCGAGGTGGGCCGGGTGTTTAGTTGGTGGGGGAGT
>CAJJZO010000272.1 GCA_905197585.1 uncultured Collinsella sp. | reverse complement strand
GATTGTGATGGGCGTGGCAGGCAGCGTGCTTTCGAGTGAAGTCGTCGCCGCGGTGATTGCGGTTCTGGCGTTTGGTTCGGTTGGAGCCGTCTACGTCTACTCGTATCTGTTGTGGCGCAAATCGCAGCGAGCCGCTCGTTAAGGTTGCGGAAAACTAGCGTACGCAGTTCATAGTATGTTCCGGGGGACTTTTCCCAGGTAGTATTAGGGGGTATGGGCAACCATGCCCCTTTTTATTAGAACGCGCGAACTGCCTCTCCGCTTTTTCCAAAACGGAGAGGGTGAGAAGATTTCCGCAGCTAGATAAGGAGAAATGACTATGGCGGAGTTCATTTATCAGATGTATAAGGCTCGTAAGGCCCATGCCGACAAGGTAATCCTTGACGACGTGACCCTGAGCTTCTACCCCGGTGCCAAGATCGGCGTCGTGGGTCCCAACGGCATGGGCAAGTCGACCCTGCTCAAGATCATGGCCGGCATCGAGGAGGTCTCCAACGGCGATGCCAGGCTCACCCCCGGCTACACCGTGGGCATCCTGCAGCAGGAGCCGCCGCTCGACGACGACAAGACCGTCATCGAGAACGTGCGCATGGCATTTGGCGACATGATCGCCAAGGTCGATCGCTTCAATAAGATCGGCGAGGAGATGTGCGACCCGGATTGCGACATGGACGCCCTCATGGCCGAGATGGGAAAGCTCCAGGACGAGATCGACGCCGCCGACGGCTGGGATATCGATTCCAAGCTCGGCCAGGACATGGACGCCCTGCAGCTGCCCGATTCCGACATGCCGGTCAACGTACTTTCCGGCGGCGAGCGCCGTCGCGTGGCCCTGTGCAAGCTGCTGCTCGAGGCTCCCGACCTGCTGCTGCTCGACGAGCCCACGAACCACCTGGACGCCGAATCGATCCTGTGGCTCGAGCACTTCCTGCACAACTACCAGGGCGCGGTGCTTGCCGTCACGCACGATCGCTACTTCCTGGATAACGTTGCCGAGTGGATCTGCGAGGTCGACCGCGGTCACCTTTATCCCTACAAGGGCAACTACTCCACGTATCTGGAGACCAAGGCCGCCCGTATCGAGGCGCAGGGCAACCGCGACGCCAAGCTCGCCAAGCGCATGGAGGCCGAGCTCGAGTGGGTACGCAGCTCGCCCAAGGCTCACCAGGCCAAGAACAAGGCCCGTCTGGCTCGCTACGAGGAGATGGAGGCCGAGGCCCGCGCAAGCCAGAAGCTCGACTGGACCGACATCCGCATTCCCGTCGGACCGCGCCTGGGCAACAAGGTGCTCGAGGCCCATCACCTGCATAAGGAGTTCGATGGCCGTGTGCTCATCGACGACCTATCATTCACCCTGCCGCGCAACGGCATCGTGGGCGTCATCGGCCCCAACGGTGTCGGTAAGACCACGCTGTTCAAGACGATTGTGGGTCTGGAGCCGCTGACTTCGGGCGAGCTCGAGGTGGGCGAGACCGTCAAGATTAGCTACGTTGATCAGAACCGCTCCGGCATCGACCCCGACAAGAACCTGTGGGAGGTCGTCTCGGACGGCCTGGACCACATGATGGTCGGCGAGACCGAGGTTCCGAGCCGTGCTTATGTGGCGAGCTTTGGCTTTAAGGGCCAGGACCAGCAGAAGCGCGCTGGCGTACTCTCCGGTGGCGAGCGCAACCGTCTGAACCTGGCGCTTACGCTCAAGCAGGGCGGCAACCTGCTGCTCCTCGACGAGCCCACGAACGCTCTCGACGTCGAGACGCTGTCCTCGCTCGAAGCGGCGCTGCTCGAGTTCCCGGGCTGCTCGGTGGTCATTAGCCACGC
>CAJJZO010000271.1 GCA_905197585.1 uncultured Collinsella sp. | reverse complement strand
CGATGCCGCCGAGCGCGAGCTCAACCAGCTCGTGCGCCAGATCAATAACCTGGGCCCTGTAAACCAGGTTGCCATGGAGGAGTACGAGCAGCTCAAACGCCGCGCCGACTACATCGAGGAGCAGCTGGCCGATTTGGAGAGCGCGCGCAAGGCGCTCACCAAGATCACGGTGGCCATTGATCGCAAGATGCGCAAGGCGTTCCTGGTGACGTTTGAGAAGGTCGACGCGAACTTCCGCGAGATCTTCGCTATGCTCTTCCCGGGCGGCCAGGCTCATCTGGAGATGACCGATCCCGAGCATCCTGCCGAGACGGGTATCGAGGTCGTCGCGCAGCCGCGCGGCAAGCGCATCACCAAGATGATGCTCATGTCGGGCGGCGAGAAGAGCCTGACGGCGCTCGCCCTGCTCTTTGCTGTGTACCGCACGCGCACGGTGCCGTTCTATGTGCTGGACGAGGTCGAGGCGGCACTCGATGACGCCAACCTGTCCAAGCTCATCGGCGCGCTCGATGTGTTGCGTTCCGATACGCAGCTCTTGGTCATTTCGCATCAGCGCCGTACTATGGAGGACGCTGACGTCCTCTATGGCGTCTCGATGCAAGCCGACGGCGTCAGTCGCGTCGTCTCGCAAAAACTCGATCGCGAAACCGGAAAGGTCGTGAATGCATAATGGGATTCTTTGACGCTCTCTCGCGCGGACTTGAGCGCAGTCGCGAGGCCCTCAACGAGGTCTTTTACTTTGGCGGCGAGGTCGACGAGGATTTTTGGGAGGACTTAGAGGACACCCTCGTCATGGGTGACATGGGTGCCGAGATCGCCATTCAGGTCTCCGATGACCTGCGCGACGCCGCGGCCAAGAAGAACCTCAAGACCGCTCCGCAGCTTCGTCGTGCCCTGGCCGAGCAGCTCGAGCAGCACTTTGTGCCCATCGAGCGCGATCCGTTTTCCGATACGCCGAGCTGCGTGCTGTTTGTGGGCATTAACGGTGCCGGCAAGACCACTACGGTCGGCAAGATCGCGAGCGCCATGGCCGCCCGCGGCAAGAACGTGGTGATCGGTTCGGCCGACACCTTCCGCGCCGCCGCTATCGAGCAGCTCGATGTGTGGGGCCAGCGCGCTGGCGTACCGGTTATCAAGCGTGACCGCGGCTCCGATCCGGCGAGCGTGTGCTATGACGTGCTCGCCGAGGCCGATAAGCGCGGCAGCGACCTGGTGCTTATCGATACCGCCGGCCGTCTGCACACGAGCCCTGAGCTCATGCGCGAGCTTGCCAAGGTGGTTAACGTGACGCGTAAGCGCGCCGCCAATATGGCCGCCGGTCCCATGCCGGTTTCGGTCGTGCTTGTGATCGACGCCGCGACGGGTCAAAACGGTCTGAACCAGGCGCTCGAGTTTAACGAGGCGCTGGGCCTGGACGGTATTATCATGACTAAGCTCGACGGCACGGCTAAGGGCGGTATCGCCATGGCCGTGGCCGAGAAACTCAAGCTCCCGATCCTGCGCGTGGGCGTGGGCGAGCAGGTCGATGACCTGCAGGAGTTCAATGCCAAAGATTTCTGCCGCGCCCTGGTGGGCGAGTCCAATTAAGGAGTGACTAGTGTTTGATTCCCTGAGCGATCGCCTCAACGACGCATTTGACCGCCTGCGCGGCAAGGGCAAGCTGACCGAGGCCGATATTACTTCGGCCATGCGCGATATTCGCATGGCGCTGCTCGAGGCCGACGTTAACTTTAAGGTCGTCAAGGAGTTCGTCGCCAAGACCAAGGAGCGCTGCATGACCGCCGAGGTCATGGAGTCGCTGTCGCCGGCGCAAAACGTC
>CAJJZO010000270.1 GCA_905197585.1 uncultured Collinsella sp. | reverse complement strand
CTGGACTACACCATCAGCGGTCACGAGTGCAGTGCGTTTAAGCCCGACCCCGAGATCTACCTGCGTGCCATGGAGGCGCTGGAGGTGGAGCCTACCGAGTGCCTGGTTATCGAGGATTCGCCTTTGGGCATCGAGGCCGGCAAGCGCTCCGGCGCCCGCGTCCTGGCACTGCGTCCGCACGAGGGCGTCAACCTCGACCAATCGCGAGCCGATGCCGTTATCGATAATCTGACCGACATTTTGGCCGCTTTGTAATGTCAATCCGCCGCGAGAAGCACAGGTTCAAACGTTTTTTGCGGTGGACTGGCTCAATTTGGTTTCGATTTTGATCCGTTTGGCTTCGATTCGGGCTAAGTGAGTAGACTTTTTGGCGCAGGCTGAGCACAATGCATATCTTCCTTTGTAAAACCGCAGGTCACAGAGGTGGCTGTTTTGGGTGTGCTCGGCAGATCGTAAAAAGTCTACTCACTTGGAATTTAGCCCTTTGGTCGTGGGGGTTGCTGGTCCCGTTTTGGTTGTCGAGAGAGGGTGAATTGAAGCGCCCCCGCACGCTCCATGCTACAATCGCGGGCATGCCCCACAACTACATCTGCCTTCGAAGGGAGCCTACGTGGCGAACGCCATCGAACAGCTCACGGATCGCGTGCTCGTGCTCGGCCGCCTCACCATCGTCCGCCGCGCCATCACCGCCGTGGCGGTCACCATTTCTGCCGTTCTCCAGACATTTCTGATCCAGGCGTTCATTCAACCCGCCGACCTGCTTCCGAGCGGTCTCACCGGCGTCGCGGTCCTACTCGATCGCGTTACCTCGCTGGGCGGCGTCCACATCGACATCTCGCTCGGTATGCTTGCGCTCAACATTCCCGTGGCGCTCCTATGCTGGAGCGGCATCAGCAAGCGCTTCGTCATCTTCTCGATGATGCAGGTCGTGCTCTCATCGCTGTTCCTCAACATCTTTCACTTTGCTCCGTTTTTGGGCGACAAGATCATGCTCATCATTTTTGGCGGCGTGGTCTCGGGTCTGGGCGCTGCCATCGCGCTAAAGTCCGGCGCATCCACCGGCGGCACCGACTTTATCGCGCTGTGGGTCTCCAATCACACGGGCAAGACTATCTGGGGTGTCATCTTTGGTTTCAACTGCTTTATCCTGGCGATCTTTGGCTTTATGTTTGGCTGGGACAATGCGGCGTACTCCATCGTGTTCCAGTTTATTTCGACCAAGACCATCGACAGTTTCTATCGTCGCTACGACCGCGTGACGCTGCAGATCACGACGCGCAAGGCAGACGAGGTCATGACCGCCTATGTTGACCATTTTCAGCATGGCATTAGCTGCGCCGAGATCATTGGCGGATACAGCCGCGAAAAGATGTATCTGCTGCACGCCGTTGTCTCGACCTACGAGAGCCAGGACATTATCAAGCTGGTGTGCGACATTGATCCCGGCGCCGTGATCAATGTGTTCCACACGCTCAACTTTGTGGGCGGCTGGTGGGGCGGTCATGTCGACGAGCCCATGCCCACGGCCGTACCCGATCCCGACAAGCCCGCGCGCATGGCCAGCAGGCAGGCGCGCCTCAGCGAGCAGGACAGTCTGCAGCAGGACGACGGCAAGTAAGGATTTGCTGTATGTGGTGTATCGTTTTATCAAACTGATGTAACATATAAAAAGACGTTATATACGTATTAGTTATTTCGCTATTTTGATAAAAGTGATCAGATATGCCCGCACCCAAAAATGCACCGCTTTACCAGCAGATTTATGACGAGATCAAGGATGCAATCGAGAAAGGGGTTTATGCACCCAAGGAGCGCATTCCGTCCGAGCTTGAGC
>CAJJZO010000269.1 GCA_905197585.1 uncultured Collinsella sp. | reverse complement strand
TTGCGTGCGGAACTCGCGACAAACTTAACCCCTGCGCCGCCCGGACCGGGAATCCAACATACTCGTCGGGGCAACGTTCCTCATCAAAAAAAGGCCCGCTCCCCTGTTGGGAAGCGAGCCTTTATAAGGGCGGTTAACGTACTAGGAAATTACTCCTCGTCGTTGTCCTTGGCCTCTTCGGCGTCGTCGGTGTCCACGAGCTGGTTGAGCAGCTCATCGAGAGAAGCCATGTCCTCGTTGATCGCGCCGTTGGCGGGAGCCTTCTTGTCGTCGATCGGGGCGCCCAGGAGCTCCTCGTCGGCGTCGGCGTGATGCGTCGGAGCGGAGGTACCCAGCAGGATATCGTCCGGACCGTCGGGGCTAAAGACCATCTGCAGCAGCTGCGAGAGGTCTTCCTCGTCGGCAACGTCGTCGTTGTTCTCGAGGATGTAGAGCAGATCGTGGGCCTCGAGGCCGTCACGGAGCTCCTCGATTGCCTTGGCACCGATACCATCGATGCGCAGCAGATCTTCCTCGGACTTGCCGACCAGGTCGCCGACCGTCTCGATGCCGACCTCGCTGAACTTGTTGGTCCAGCGCTGCGACACGCCCAGGTCGTCGAACAGGTACAGGCGAGCCTTCTCGGCGGAGATGGTGTGGCCGTTGCGGGTGAACGAACCGTCAGCACCACCGAACTCGTCATAGCCGGCCCAGTCGAGCTGCTGCGGGAGCTGCTCGTCCAGGTCCTTGAGCTCAACCGGAGCCCACTCGGGCAGCGATTTGGCGTTGGGCGAAGCCGGGCCGTCGATGTCCACGTAGCCGTCGGCCGTGCGATACGTCAGCTTGGCGTTGGCGTACGGCTTGAGGCCGGTACCGGCCGGGATCTTCTTACCGACGATGACGTTGGACTTAAGGTCGAGCAGGTGGTCGACCTTGCCCTCGATGGCAGCCTCGGTAAGGACGCCGGCGGTACGGATGAACGAAGCGCTCGACAGCCAGGAGTCGATGTTGGACGCGACCTTGAGCGTACCCAGGATGACGGGCTCGGCCACAGGAGCCTGACCGCCCAGACGGGCAACGCGCTCGACCTCGTCGGCGAACTCGTAGCGGTCGACGTACTGACCAAGCAGGTACTTGGAGTCACCGGGGTTGGTGATCTGAACGCGACGCAGCATCTGACGTGCGAGCACCTCGATGTGCTTGTCGTTCAGGTCAACGCCCTGGCTGGTGTAGACGTCCTTGACGCTCTCGACGAAGGTGTGCATCGTCGACTCGATGTCGGTCAGCTTGCGCAGGTTGCGGAAGTTGACGAAGCCCTTGGTGATCTGATCGCCGGCGCGAACCTCGCAGCCGTCCTCGATCTCGGGCATAAAGCGCACCGAAGCGGGGACGCGACGCTCGTCGAGGACACGGGTGTGGTCCTCGGAGTCGGTGAGCGTCAGCACGTACTCGGACTTCTCGGGCTTAATCGAGAGGTGACCGGAGTACGGAGCCAGCTCGGCCTCGCGACCCAGAATCTTCTCGTTGACGTTGCCGACGATATCGAACATACGGCTGACCGTAGGCAGACCCTGCGTAATATCGTCGACGCCAGCGACGCCGCCGGAGTGAATGGTACGCATCGTAAGCTGCGTACCGGGCTCGCCGATGGACTGGGCGGCAATAATGCCGTCGGCAGTACCGATGGCGACCGGACGACGGGTGGAAAGATCCCAGCCGTAGCACTTCTGGCACACGCCGTACTTGGAGCGGCAGGTGAGCAGCGCGCGGAGCTTGACCTTCTTAAGGCCCGCATCGACCATCTTCTGGATGTCGGCGACCTTCTCGATGTAGCCGTCCTGCTCAAAGAGCACGGTGCCAT
>CAJJZO010000268.1 GCA_905197585.1 uncultured Collinsella sp. | reverse complement strand
CACGAGATGCGTAAAGCCAAGGCATACCGCCCGCTGCGGATGGCTCGTGCACTTCCCAGCGTGCATTTTTGGGAGTATTCAGCAGACTCTGAAAAATGCATAGCGTTGTGAATGGGCCGTAGTGGTCCGCAGGCGCCCATCGACAGCCATTGCGGACGGACTATCGATGACCGGAGGGGTTGTCGCTGCAGTTTCTGCTTTGCGACGACCTGCAACCTTGCTGTAGCCGCGTCGTTTTGTCGTTTGTGATGGGGCCGTTGGGGGCCGCGGTGCAGAATACTCCGTTTTTTGCACGGTCCAAGGTAGGGTACCCTGAGACGAAGCAAAAAGATGCCCTATATTTATGCAGAAATCGAAAAGCTTTATGCACAATTCGGATTTTAAACCGTGCGCGTGCGCAAAATCGGCGCGAGGACGTCTGGAGGTGGCTCGGCTTCTAGGGCATCGCACGTGCAGAACGGTTAAAATCGGGACTCGGTCTTAGTTTTACTTGGAAGGATGCATATGGCTTCTAATGTTGATGCTTCTCTAGAGGGGACGCTCTCCTATATCGCAGGACAGCTTAAGACGCTGACTTCTATCGCCTCGCCTACGGGCTATACCCGTGCGGCGACTGATTATCTAATGGAAACGTTGCGCGATATGGGCTTTGGCCCCGAGCGTTCTAACAAGGGCAATGTGCTCGTTGAGCTTGGTGGTGAGGGCGAGCCGCTCGTGTTGGCGAGCCATGTCGATACCCTGGGCGCCATGGTACGCTCCATTAAGGACAATGGCCGTCTGCGTCCCACGACGCTCGGCGGGCATCAGTGGTCTACGGCCGATGGCGAGAACTGCACCGTCTACACGCGTGACGGCAATGTGTACACGGGTGTGGTTCTTAACACCGAGCCTTCGGCGCACGTGGCCGACGAGCCGGTCAAGACCATCGAGAAGAACATGGAAATCCTGCTCGATGAGAATGTCGACAGCAAGGACGATGTGCTTGAGCTGGGCATTCAGACCGGCGACATCATCGCTATGGATCCGCGTACCACGGTGACGGAGAGCGGCTACATCAAGAGCCGCTTCCTGGATGACAAGCTGTCGGCCGCCATTTTGTTGGGCTTGGCGCGTGCCGTCGCCGCTGGCGAGGTGACGCTTTCGCGTAAGGTTTCGCTGCTCTTTACCGTGTACGAGGAGGTGGGCCACGGCGGCGCCTTCGTGCCGGCCGACACGCGCGAGATGATCAGCGTTGACATGGGCTGCGTGGGCGACGACCTAGGCTGCACCGAGCACATGGTGTCGATCTGCGCCAAGGATTCGGGCGGTCCGTACAACTACGACCTGGTGACGGCGCTGTCCAATATCGCGCGCGAGCTTGAGCTCGATTACGCTATCGACGTGTATCCGCATTACGGTTCGGACGTCGAAGCCACGCTCTCTGCCGGCTACGACATTCGCCATGGTCTGATCGGCCCCGGCGTGTATGCGAGCCACAACTACGAGCGTAGCCACATGGACGGCGTGCGCAACACCTTCGAGCTCGTCCGCGCCTACGTACAGCGCTAGCGATGCAGCGGCCTCGGCTGATACGGCAGTACCGACCGAGGCCGTCCTCTCTAAGTTGCGGTGAAATGGGGACTGTTTGGCGGTTTTAAACGCTTAAACAGTCCCTATTTCACCGCAACTTATGAAGGGGATGGGGCTATTTGATGGCGCCGGTCACGGTGCCGCCGCCCAGGACGATGTCGCCGCGATAGACTACAACGGCTTGGCCGGGGGCGATGGCGCGCTGCGGCTCGTCAAAGGTCAGCAACATTTGCCCGTCTTCGCCGCACGTAAGGATCGCTGCCTGGTCTTTC
>CAJJZO010000267.1 GCA_905197585.1 uncultured Collinsella sp. | reverse complement strand
TGTTTTTGGGCGTTTGTTAAAACCCTTTAAAAAAACCCTTCACAAAAAACCCCGGCTGTTTTTTGGGGGTTCTTTTTTTTGGGGGGTTTTTTTTTTTTTTTTTTTTTTTTTTTGGTTTTTGCCCGTTTGGGCCTTCGGGCGAGTGCGTGCGCTACTCAGCCATCTGAGCCTGGACGGCGGTGATGGCCACGACACCCACGATGTCGTCGGCAGAGCAGCCGCGCGAAAGGTCGTTGACCGGCTTGGCGATGCCCTGCAGGATGGGGCCGTAAGCGTCGGCGCCGGCGAAGCGCTGGACCAGCTTGTAGCCGATGTTGCCGGCCTCGAGATCGGGGAACACAAGCACGTTGGCCTTGCCGGCAACGGAGGAGCCGGGGGCCTTGAGCTGGGCGACGGTGGGAACGATAGCGGCGTCGAGCTGCAGGTCGCCATCGATGGCGAGCTCGGGAGCCTTCTCCTTGCAGAACTTAACGGCCTCCTGGACCTTCTTGGCGACCTCGCCGCCGGCGGAGCCCATGGTGGAGTAGGAGAGCATGGCCACGTGCGGCTCGACGCTGCCCATAAAGGTGGACCAGGAGTGAGCGGAGGCGATGGCGATCTCGGAGAGCTCGTCGGAGGACGGGTTGATGTTGAGGCCGCAGTCGGCGAAGATCAGCGTGCCGTCGGTGCCGAACTGCGGGGTATCGGTGCACATCACGAAGAAGGCCGAGACCAGCTTGGTGCCCGGGGCGGTCTTGAGGATCTGCAGCGCGGGGCGCAGAGTGTCGGCGGTGGAGTGGCAGGCGCCGGAGACCAGGCCGTCGGCGTCGCCCATCTTGACCATCATGGTGCCAAAGTAGGTGGCGTCCATCACCTGGGCGCGAGCCTGCTCGATGGTAACGCCCTTCTTGGCGCGGAGCTCGGCAAACTTCTGCGCGTACTCCTCGTGCTTCTCGGCATTGCGCGGGTCGATGACGGTAGCGCCGGGAACGTCGATCTCGTCGGGGTTGCCCAGGATGACGATCTTTGCCAGGCCCTCCTCGATGATCTTGGTGGCGGCGACGATGGTGCGCGGGTCCTCGCCCTCGGGCAGGACGATGGTCTTAAGGTCGGCCTTGGCGGCAGACTTCATACGGTTTAGGAAATCGCTCATGTTACTCCTTACAAGCGTTTCGCTAAGCTCCAGGCGCCCGGCTGTTCACGAATAAACCCGCTGCTAGCGGGTTTACCTTTCAATTATGTTCGCCGCGGTGCTTGAGCTTTCCTTGTGTGGCAAGCTCATTATAGGACGCATTAGCGCTATAATCGCTCTGATAAATATGTCTCGACGTATGTTCGAGAAAAAGCCCAGTTAAAAAGCGTGTGGCTTTTGACAAGGAGTATCGATGCAGATTACCTCAGGCCTGCCTGAAGGCTTTAATGCCGGTGCGTACGACATGATCGTTGTCGGCGCCGGTTATGCCGGTGCCGTTTGCGCCCGCCGTCTTGCCGAAACTATCGGCTATCGTGTTGCCGTTTTGGAGCGCCGTAGCCACATTGCGGGTAATGCCTTCGACTGCACTGACGAGGCGGGAATCCTGGTCCACGAGTACGGTCCGCACATCTACCACACCTTTAACGAGCGCGTGCACAACTTCCTGTCGCGCTTTACCAAGTGGACGGACTACCAGCACAAGGTGCTCGCCAACATCAACGGCACCCTCATGCCCGTGCCCTTTAACCACGCGAGCCTTAAGCTCGCCTTTGGTGACGAGCGTGGCGAGGAGCTGTATCAGAAGCTCGTGGAGACCTTTGGCAAGGACGTCAAGGTACCCATTATGGAGCTGCGCAAGAAGAACGACCCCGACTTGGCTGAGGTCGCCGACTACGTCTACG
>CAJJZO010000266.1 GCA_905197585.1 uncultured Collinsella sp. | reverse complement strand
CACAAAGCTAGCGACCATCGCCGGCGCGGCGAAGCTCAGACGCACCTGCGCCTCGACAACCAAGACCACCGCCGACTCCAGACCGCCCACCAAAAAGGGGAATGCCGCAATCAAGACATCCTTCATCTTCACGAACGCATCTGCATCCATACCGGGCTCCTTGCCCGCGGGTACGGATGTGAGATGTTTGACGCCTGCGTCGCAAACGCCAGCACTCCGTTAACTCAAGCACGCACAAAAACGGACGCCCTTACGTTGCCCGAAAGCTCGGCAAAGGCGCCCGTCTGTCATGTCCTATTGGCTTATGACAGATTACCAGCCAGTGTAGTAGTCGGTGGTTCCGGCTGCGCAGCCGGAGTCATAGACCTTGCACTCGCCCTTGGAACCGGTAAACGTGGAGCCCTGAGCTTTATCACCCGCGGCCACGACGTAGTAGCCATCGGAATCGCGCCAAAAGCCCTCGGAATCCTGCGTCCATTCGCCCGTGCGGTGGTGATACAACACGTTGCTGCTGTAATAAGTCTCGCGGCGGCCGTTATAGTTATTGACGCCGCTCGAGCGCGTCAGGCCCGAGCCGTTCGCGTAATACGCAGCGGACGTGTAAGACGAGCCGGAGCCGGCGTTGTAATACGAAGCCTGAACGGCCTCAGCGGCCTCGGCTTCGGCTGCGGCAGCCTCGAGCGCCTCGCGCTTGGCATCCTCAAGCGTGGAGCGAAGCTCGTCGAGCTCGGTCGACTTGGCGTCGACCTCCCCCATCGTCAACAGGCTACCCGCACCGTCGATGCAGTTCTGCAACACAGCACGCTCGTCATCGGTAGCATAGTCGCCATACATATTCATAATGATCTGAGCGCGCATCTCCAGGGAATCGCGCTTGGCCTCCATCGAGGCGTTCCACTCCTGCATGGAACCATAACCATCGCCGCGATAGTCAACGGGCTGTACCAGCGTCGTCTCGGACGGCGTAGATCCAACCGTATCGGATAGTGTTGCCGCGTGGGCATCAGTTGCGCCGGCGCCCGCCAAAAGTGCCACGGTCAGAGCGGCGGAAAGGGCGGCGGCTTTCGGTTTTCGTGAATCGATCCTCATGTAGCTGGAAACCTCCGTAGTGCGTTTTTGCTGCGTTTGAGCTGCGTGTGATTCGATCGCGCTGCATAGTACCCCGAGCAAATCGCGACCTGCGGTTTTACTCAAAAGGCGCACGTCAATTGCGTAAAACTCACATCCTCTCAACAGGAGTTTTCCACAACTCAAATGCATAAATCGTGTCAAAAACCCTGTTTTTGCACCCTCTCTATGCAAAAAAGGCGCCTGTGCAACCATTGTGCGCACAGGCGCCTTGAGCAGGCGTTTTATGCAGTTATACCTATCGAGTCGCAAGGGGTCCTTGCACAAGTCGCCTTACTCGTCCAGCGCGGCGAAGGCCTGCTTCAAATCCCAAATGATATCCTCGGCGTTCTCGGTACCGATGGAAAGACGGATCGTGGAGGGCGTGATGTTCTGCTCGGCGAGCTCCTCGGCAGAGAGCTGGGAGTGCGTGGTGGTAGCCGGGTGTACGACGAGTGACTTGACGTCGGCCACGTTGGCGAGCAGCGAGAACACCTGCAGATGATCGATGAACTTCCAAGCTGCCTCCTGGCCACCCTTAATCTCAAAGGTAAAGATCGAAGCACCGCCACGGGGGAAGTACTTCTGATAGAGCTCGTGATCGGGGTGCTCAGGCAGGCTCGGGTGGTTCACCTTGGCGACGTGGCTGTCACCAGCCAGGAACTCAACGACCTTCTTGGTGTTCTCGACATGACGGTCAACGCGCAGCGACAGGGTCTCGGTGCCCTCGAGCAGGACCCAGGCGTTGAACGGGCTGATGCAGGCGCCCTCGTCACGCACCAGCATAGCGCGGACATAGGT
>CAJJZO010000265.1 GCA_905197585.1 uncultured Collinsella sp. | reverse complement strand
CCGCAATGGTAGACCAAGGCATTGACCAGCGTGCCGTCGGAGTGATCGACCGAAGGATGGCACACAAGCCCCGCCTGCTTGGAGATGACGAGCATGTCGTCGTCCTCGTAGCGGATATCGAGGGGAATGGCCTCGGGAATCACGTCGGTCGGGTCGTGCGGCTCGGGCAAGTCGACCGAGATGCGGTCGCCGACGCGTACGGCGTACTTTTTAGAGAGACAAGTCTCACCGTTGACGGCAACGGCGCCTCCCTCGATCAGATGCGCGCAGGCAGAGCGCGTGGGACAGCCATCGTTGGCGCCCAAATAGACGGCAAGACGCTGACCAGCGGAATCGTCGGCAACAAGAATATGGATGTCGGCCATTAGCGCTCATTCCTTTCGCGAATCTTGCGGGCACGCTCCCCACGCTGCTTGGCTTTGCGCTTAGCGCGGGCCTCATCACGGGCATTGAGCTCAGCAGTCGCATCGACCTCGCGAGCGGCGGGACTCAAGAACATGTAACCGATAAGCGCCAGCACAACACCGACCGTAATGCCGATATCGGCCACATTGAAGACGGGAAAGTCGATGAAGGTGGTGGCAATAAAATCGGTCACGAAGCCAAAGGCCAAACGATCGATAGCGTTGCCGATAGCACCGCCCGCAACCATCGCCATGCCCACAACCTCAAGATGGGCGAGCTGGGGTGCACGAACGAGGTACACGGCAATAGCGACAATGACCGCCAGCGCCAGCACGGCAAACGCGATGCCATGCCCCTCGCCCATGCTAAAGGCGGCTCCGATATTGCGAACAAACAGAAAATCGATGACACCGGGGATGACGGTCACATGTAAAGCGTCGCCCACGGCACGAACCGCAAGCTTGGTCAGCTGGTCAACGAGCAACAAAACGAGCGCCACCCCACCAGCAACGCCTAACCGCCAACGCAAAGGCGGCGTCATATCCCCAGTACGACCCAAATCAATCCCCTACCCTCAAGAACATCGAATTCCGTTTAACGCAATTAACCATCTTATATTGCCACACGCAGAGCGCACGACATATTCGCTAACGCCAGATAAATAACCAGCATAAAAAGAAAGCGGCATTCCGAAAAACAGAATGCCGCTTTTATTCAGCGGAGCAAATGGGCCGAAGGCGTCCAAATTCTCCCAATAACTAAAATGCCGAGTTACCGTGCCTTAAAGGGCATTCGCGCAGCGCTTGCAGATATGCGCGTGGCCGTTGTACTCGCCGACGGTGGTGCGGTAGTTCCAGCAACGGTCACAGCACTCGCCCTCGGCTGCCTCGATGGCAACGGAGAGTTCCTCGCCCTGGGTCAGCTCAACATCGGAAACGATGTAGAACTCGGCCAGGTCGACGGCCTTATCACCGGTCAGCAGCGCGTACATCTCGGCGGGAACGACCGCCTTGACGCGGACCTGCTGGCTCTTGGTGAAGGTACCGGCGGAGCGGGCATCCTCAAGGGCCTTGGTCACGGCGCTACGGAGCTCGAGTGAAGCCTCGAGCACGCCCTCAAACTCATTGGCCTCGTCGAACGTGATGGGCGACTTGTACCAATCGAGCAGCGCGGCGTACTTCTGGTGATCGACGCAGCCGGCGGGCGCATAGGCCATGGCCTCGTCGACCGTGTAGGACAGGATCGGCTGAAGGTCGCGCATGAGCATCGAGAAGAGCTCGGCCAGCACGGTCTGGGCGCTGCGGCGCTCGAGCGAGCCGGGCTTCTCACAGTACAGACGGTCCTTCAGGGCGTCGAGATACACGTTGGAGAGCTCGGTGACCACGAAGTCGTAGAGCGCACGGTAGGCGCGCGGGAACTCGTAGCTGGAGTAGGCGTCGTCGACCTCGGCCTGGACCTGGGTCAGACGGGCAACCATGAGCTTGTCGAGCGGCAGCAAGTCGGCAAAGGCGACGCC
>CAJJZO010000264.1 GCA_905197585.1 uncultured Collinsella sp. | reverse complement strand
GCCGCATTCCTCATGCAGCTGGTCAGAGTCCGGATCATACGTCGACATGGTCTTCACCTGTCCCGCGGCACGCTCGGCCGCGCGGATGGTTTCTTGAGACATGGCATCCCCTCAGAGCCTCGTTATTTGGCGTTACCTGCCCTATTATACGCACGGCAAGACAAGCACTCCCGCGCATGAACAGCGCTTTTTAAAAGCTCACCGAGCTTATAATCCGTTTTGCAGCCAAACATTTTATTGGGCAACCGCCTCGGGGCCGACGATCCCGCATACTTCCGTTGCGACGCGTCTCGCCCGCCGTTGGGGCTTGCATTGTTGCAATTGGGACGTTCGTCCTGTCTTTTGGCAGGTCGGCGGCGTATCCTTGTACCTACAGCAAAACGAGAAAGGTTATGTATGGATCGAAACGAACTCGACCCCAGCGTCCCCAGCGCCACGGAGGTCAAGAAGATCCCCCTCATCATTAAGGTGTACGCCGTCCTATGCATCCTGTCCGGCGTGGGCACGCTCCCGTCGGTCGGCGCCTTTATGTGGCAGGTCATCACCGCGCTCATCAACGGCAACGCCGCCGCCAAGCTCGGCGACAACACGCTCGTCGCGGTCGGCCTTATCGTCGCCGGCATCATGCTCTCTGCGGCAAGCGCCGTCATCCTGATCATCTTTGGCCTGGACCTTATCAAAAACCAGCGCCGCAATGCCGCCCGTCTGTCCTATATCCTTATTGCATTCACCGTCGTCGAGCTTTTGGTTGACGTGATGCTCCAAGGCATCGGGCCCTTCTTGCTGCGCCCTGCCATCCAGCTCGGCATCCTCGTCGCGCTTTCGGCCACCGTCGACCCCACGCTGCGCCAGGAGCGCGAGCTGCAGCGCC
The DNA here is from genome assembly GCA_905197585.1 of uncultured Collinsella sp. Taxonomy (GTDB): domain Bacteria; phylum Actinomycetota; class Coriobacteriia; order Coriobacteriales; family Coriobacteriaceae; genus Collinsella. Next base: position 1,089 of record CAJJZO010000264.1, on the reverse strand, counting down.
GCCTGCAGGAGATGCTCGATCGCGACGCCGCAGCCGAGGGCATGCTCGGGCGCGATGAAACCGGCGAAGGCTACATCAAGCTCAACTACTTCAACCTGTTCTGGGTATTCTTTGTCTGCTGCATACTCGGCCTGATCGCCGAGGACATCTGGCACATGACGGTCGACGACCCGGGCGTCTACCAGAACCGCGCCGGCATGCTGTTTGGCCCCTTCAGCCCCATCTACGGATTTGGCGCCGTGCTCATGACCATGGTGCTCAACCGCTTCTACAAAAAGAACCCCATCATTATCTTTTTGGTGAGCGCGCTGCTCGGCGCAAGCTTTGAGGTGTTCGTGGGCTGGTTTATGCAGACCTCGTTTGGCGTGGTCTCGTGGAGCTACTCGCATATGAAGCTCTTTGGCATGCCCGATCCGCTCGCCGTCCTTACCGGCGGACGTACCTGCACGGGCTTCGCCTGCCTGTGGGGCCTGGGTGGCCTCATCTGGATCAAGCTGCTGCTGCCGAGGCTGCTCAAGCTCATCAACATGATTCCGTGGAAGAGCCGCTACTCCGCTACCGTCATCTTCACCATCATTATGCTAGTCGATGGCGTTATGACGCTGCAGTCGCTCGATTATTGGTATCAGCGCGTCAACGGCACGGAACCGGATATTCCCGTTGCGCAGTTCTACGGCAAGTACTTCGATAATGACTTTATGGAGAATCGCTTCCAGAGCATGACCATGAGCCCCAAGGATGCGACGCGCGTGTAGCGTCCACCGCGCCCAAAACGCAAAATGCCCGCCGGTATCACACGTACCGGCGGGCATTTTTATAAACGAGCCTTCTACCGACGCAAGCCTCTACGCCTCGCGCTCGACCTCACTCACGCATTCGTTCTTGATGGTGCCAACGAGCGCCTGCAGCGCATCGACCACGTGCGGGCGAATGTCCCCGCCGATGAGCACGAGCATGATGTCGTCACCTACGGCAAGCTCACCGCTTGCCAGCCACACGCGTACATAGCCGATACCCGGCATCGCGCGCGTGGCCTCGATAGCAGCCTGCACCTTGCTGGCGTCGTAGCCAAACACCATGCCGCCCACC
>CAJJZO010000263.1 GCA_905197585.1 uncultured Collinsella sp. | reverse complement strand
GATGCGGGTGCTGTCTGTGGCCTGGTAAACGGATTGTCGACCTCCCATTCGACCTTGCGTTGCGTCTTGTTGGGTCGTTTCTGCCAGGAAATGCCATAAGGGGGCCTCATTGCGGGCATGTTGTTCGGACGAAATGGGGAATTCGGCGTTGAAGATATTTGCGACCTGCGGTTTTGCGGTCGCAGTATCGGATTGCTCGTTATGGGGAGCCTAAAAAGAGCGTTAATTGAATTTTCAAACGCAAAGCTCCTCGATTTTCTTTGCAGTTAGTTCTGCAATCACTCACCTTGGTAATTGCCCTAGAACCAAGGAGAAAGGTGATTGCCATGCCGGAAAAACCGAGGAGCCATTTCAATTATGACGACAGATGCGCCATTGAGGAAGGGGTAAGAGACGGGCTGAGCGCATCAGCCATAGCGCGACGCCTTGACGTGTCTCCATCTTCGGTGACGCGAGAGGTCAAGTCGAACCGCTGGGCCAGAGAGCCGAAGCGCAAAAGCGTGAGGCAGGCGCGCAAATGCGGGGCCTATGACGATTGCCGCAAGAAGAGGTCCGTCTGCGCACAATGCCTGCTCGTCGAGACGAAGCGGCATTCGTGCAAGCTTTGCCCCGCCGTGGTCTGTTGCGACCTCTGCCCCGACTTCGTGCCCCGCGAGTGCCCTGCCGTGACAAGATGGCCCTATGTGTGCGCATGCGCCCAGTCGAAGAAATCCGCATGCGACCTGCCCAAGTTCCGTTACGACGCCAGAAGGGCGCAGGAAATGGCAGACGCGCGGCGCTCGGAGTCGCGCGAGGGCGTCTCCATCACCGAAGAGGAACTTGCCCGCATGTTGGACATCGTAGTGCCGCTCATCGAAAACGGACTCAGCCCAGAGGCGGTATGGATGTCGAACCCCGATCTGCCGGTGGGCTGCCGCACCTTCCGGTCTTGGATGGAATCGGGCATAGTTCCCATTCCCGCGATCGCGCTGCCCCGCAAGGTCCGCTGCCGCCCGCGCAAGAAAAAACATGGCCCTGCGGCGGCGCGTCCTGGTCGCGAGTATGCGGATTTCTTGGCGCTTTCCCAAGAGGAGAGAGACTCTGCAGTGGAGGTGGACAGCGTCATCGGCTATGCGGGCAATCAGGCGCGCATACTGAGCTTTCACGCGGTGAGGGCCGTGTTCCAGTTCTACCTGCGCCTGGAAGGGCCCGGGAGCGCCCCCGTGGTGGAGGCATGCGACATGCTGGAGCAGTTGCTTGGCGGCCCCGAGTTGTTCAGGGCGGCATTTGGCGTCATGGTTGTCGATAGAGGCGAGGAGTTCGCCGACTGGGAGGGAATTGAGCGCAGCTGCCTTATCGAGGGAGCAAACAGGTGCCATGTTTACTACTGCGATCCCATGCGGCCTAGCCAAAAGGGCCATTGCGAGCGCAACCATGCAGAGCTCAGGCGCATCCTGCCGAAGGGCCGCAGCGACTTCGATGCGCTTACGGGTCAAGACCTTTCCCTTGCCGCCAGCCACATATCCTCTAATCCGAGGGCCAGCCTTGGCGGCAAAAGACCCATCGACGTGGCAGCCGCCCTGCTTCCGGAAGGACTCCTCGATGCTCTGGGAATCACGGCGATACCCATAGAGGAGGTGATCCTCAAGCCAAGTCTGCTCGCCCATGCCGTAGAGCAGTAATTTTGCGCTGACTTCTGCAATTCGGGCCCGAGGGGTCTGCGTCAGCGTGCTCTTTTATCGGGGGTCGGATTAGCTTACCGGTGCTATTCTTTGCATTGCAGAAGTGAACGCAAGAGAAAACACCCTGTTCTTGCAGGACTTAACGCAATCTTTGCGTTAAGTCCTGCATTTTGCGATTGGGATTTCAATCGACCGAGGGTGAATAGCGGTATTTTTGCCACATTCGAGGCCATTTTTGAACACGTCCGAGATTTGCCGTTGCGCCCGTCTTGGGTCGAGCTCTCCTTTTTCGAATGCCGTGTAAGAGATGCACCTTTCAGCATATGA
>CAJJZO010000262.1 GCA_905197585.1 uncultured Collinsella sp. | reverse complement strand
GCGACGCGGAAATCGCGCGCCGTTGCCGCGCCCCGCAGTGCCCGCTTCCCCCGAGAACAATTATCAGTGCAGGTAGAACCCTTGCGCAAAAGCCATGTGCTCGCAATATCGCAAAAAGTCTACTCACTTAGCTGGCAACTGCACCAAACAGCTGGACAGAACGCCCATTTCCTGCATTTTCTCGCGCGCTGGCACCCCGCGCCGCCGCTACGCCATAATAGTTGGCGGACAAACGCGAGAGAAAGCAACCACATGGCACAGACCACAACAGACACCACTGCCAGCACCGTCTCCGGCGCCGGGGCCGCCAGCTCATTCTCGGGCGGCACGGGAACCGAAGCCGAGTTCGGCTCGCTCGGTGCGCTCTCCCCCACCTGGTGGGAGCCCGAGGACGGCGGCGAGCCCGAACCATGGCTCACGCCTGATCAGGCCTTCGAACGCTTCTTTGAATGGACGAGCGACCGTGGCATTGAACTGTGGGATCACCAAGAAGAGGCCCTCATGGACCTCGCTGCCGGCGATCACGTCATCTTAGGCACACCGACCGGATCGGGCAAGTCGCTTGTCGCGCTGGGCATGCTCTTTATGGGCATGGCGCAGGGCAAGCGCTGCTACTATACGGCTCCTATCAAGGCTCTGGTCAGTGAGAAGTTTTTCGATCTGGTACAGGTGCTCGGCCGCGATAACGTCGGTATGATCACCGGCGACACGCACATCAACACCAAGGCGCCCGTCATTTGCTGCACGGCAGAGATCCTTGCCAACGACGCACTGCGCGAGGGCGAAGATGCCGATGTTGGCTGCGTCGCCATGGACGAGTTCCACTACTTTGCCGACCCCGATCGCGGTTGGGCCTGGCAGGTGCCGCTGCTCACCCTGCCTCACACGCAATTCATGCTCATGAGTGCCACGCTCGGCGATGTCACCGCGATCGCCGCCTCGCTCGAGGAACACACCGGCGCTACCTGCGACTTAGTCGTCGATGCCCCACGCCCCGTGCCGCTGAGCTACGACTACGTGACGACCTCGCTCGAGGGCACGGTAGAGCTCGCGATGCGTCGCGGCGAGGCCCCGCTCTATATCGTGCACTTTAGCCAGGACGCCGCCCTTGCGACGGCGCAGTCGCTTGCCAATTTCGGCATCGCCAGCAAAGAGCAGCGCGAAGCCATCAAGGAAGCCGCCAAAGGCACGAGCTTCTCCACGGCTTTTGGCAAGATTCTCAAGCGCCTGCTCGGATGTGGCGTCGGCGTGCACCACGCCGGTATGCTGCCGCGCTATCGTCTGCTGGTCGAGCGCTTGGCGCAGCAGGGCCTACTGCCCGTCATTTGCGGCACCGACACACTCGGCGTCGGCATCAACGTACCCATCCATACCGTGGTGCTCACCGCGCTCACCAAGTTCGATGGCTACAAGATGCGTCGCCTGCGCGCCCGCGAGTTCCATCAGATCGCCGGTCGCGCCGGCCGCTCGGGCTTCGATACCGAGGGCATGGTGATTGCCGAGGCACCCGAGCACGAGATCGAGAACGCCAAGCTCATGGCCAAGGCGGGCGACGACCCCAAGAAGCTCCGCAAGATTAAAAAGAAAAAGGCCCCCGAGGGCTTTGTCACCTGGAACAAGCAGACCTTTGAGCGTCTGATCGAGACGCAGCCCGAAACGCTCAAGCCGCGCCTGCATATCACGCACTCCATGGTGATTAGCGTGGTCGAGCAGGGCGGCGACGCTCGCGCCCGCGTGCACGACCTCATCGAGACAAGCCTGCAAACGCCCGAGGAAAAGGCAAAGCTCGAGGTTCGTGCCGACGAGATCTTCGCCACGCTCATCGACTCCGGCGTCGTCGTGCGCACCGAGGTGCCGCCCGCGCCCGACGCTCCGGCTGACGCCGCGCCGGACATCGACTACGCGCTGACGGTCGATCTGCCCGAGGACTTCGCACTCGATCAGCCGCTCTCGCCGTTCTTGCTTGCCGCGTTGGAGCTGCTCGACCCC
>CAJJZO010000261.1 GCA_905197585.1 uncultured Collinsella sp. | reverse complement strand
ACACAGGTCATAGATGCGGGCGCGCTTGGTGCCGCGCTCGCGATAAGCGCCGGTATCGTGCAGCTCAATGCCGGCACGGTCGGCCAAGTAGCGAATCGACTCGGGAAAGCTCAGGTTCTCGCGCTTCATAATGTAGGTGAAGACGTCGCCGCCCTCGCCACAGCCAAAGCAGTGCCACACCTGCGTAGCAGGGATAATGTGAAACGACGGGGTCTTTTCGCCATGGAAGGGACAGCAGCCCCAAAACTCATGGCCGCGGGGCTTAAGCTCAACCGTTTCCTGCACGATGGCAACCAGGTCGGACGCAGCGCGCACCTGGTCTTTTTCCTCATCGCTAATCACGGATGCTCACCCCCTGCTCACCCAAATGATGACGGATATCGTCAATATTACCCTCGACGGTCGCGATAAGCTCGTCCAGCGAATCGAACACGCGCGACGGGCGCAGCCAACGTGTAAACGCCAGCGAAACCGAGGCGCCGTACAGGTCGCCTGCATACCCGATCAAGTTGGCCTCGAGATGAGCCGAGGCGGCATCGTCGGCATACGTCGGCGGCAGGCCCACGTTGACGGCGGCAGGCCATACGGTATCGTCGACCAGCACCAAGCCCTCGTAGACGCCATCGGCAGGCACCTGAATGCCCTCGGGCACCTGAATATTTGCCGTGGGAAAACCCATGTCGGAGCCCTGGTGACGACCGCCGGCAACAATACCTCGCAGCATATACGGGCGGCCGAGCAGCTCGGCGGCAAGCTCAACATGACCCCGGCGCAGCTCCTGGCGAATACGGGTGGCGCAGATCGTCTGCCCATCGACGCACAGCAGCTCGTGGCCATAGACGTCAACGCCGCGCTCGGCTCCCCATGCCTGCATCTCGGCAACGCCCGAGGCACCGCCGCGGCCCAACCTAAAGTCGCTACCCACGCGAATCGAGCGGATATCGACGACGCGCGACAGCAGCTTAAGAAAGCCTACGTGGTCGAGTGCCGCCACCGCGGGCGTAAAGGGAACGGCCACGACCGCATCGACCCCGGTGAGAGCCAGGGCATGCAGACGGTCAGCCGTCGTCATCAATTTTTGCGCGGGCGTAGGGCTCACCACCACGTCCGGGTCGGGATCGAAGGTGACCACGACCGCCTTGCAGCCATGGTCACGCGCATCGCGAACGACCGCGTCGATCAATTCGCGATGCCCCCGATGCACGCCGTCGAACACGCCGATGGCGATCGACGCGGCACCCAGGCACGCGCAATCATCAAATGCATCGGCGGCGACGATGCGGGCCTCATCCGACTCGCCCGCGAAAAAAATACCCGCGAGCTCGTGGGAGGCCAGCATCATCGAACACCGCCGATCGCCTGCGGAAAGACATGCTCCATAACAAAGCGGCCGCCCTCGATACGGGCAAGCGCCTTGAGCCCGCCATCGAGCACCAGCGCAAACGGCGCCTTCGACGCATCGAAGCTCGCAAGCGCGCGCTCAATAGGAATACGACGTCCGCACAGCAGATCGTCGGCAAGATCACCCGGCAAGTCGACGCGCGTGGCGCCCAGTGCCGCAATGGGATCCAGGGCAAAGCCGGCAGCGGACTCGGCAGAAAGTTCCTCGACCGCATGGCAGGCACCGATGGAAACAACACCGGAGGCCGTACGGCGCAGTGCGGAAATATGTGCCGCGTTGTCGCAGGCACGACCCAGGTCGCGAGCGAGCGCACGGATATAGGTGCCCTTACTCACCGAAAACGCCACGGTCCAGACGCACGTATCGCCCTCGCCGCTCACGGCGATCAGGTCGGCGGCATAGACCTCGACGGGGCGCGGGGGCAAGTCTACCGCATTGCCCTCGCGAGCACTCTTATAGGCGCGAACGCCATTGACCGAGATGGCCGAAAACGCTGGCGGCACCTGCATCTGCGGGCCAAGCATAGCGGCTAGTTGCTTACGGGCGTAAGCGAGATCGTGCAGCTCGGGGGCAACGGGCACCGTGCGAACGGCCTCGCCCTCCGCGTCATCGGTGTTGGTCTCGACGCCA
>CAJJZO010000260.1 GCA_905197585.1 uncultured Collinsella sp. | reverse complement strand
GGCCGTCTGCTGGTCCATCGCGCACTTCTTCCAGAAGCTCACCGGTGTGGCCGAGGCTGTGGAGCCCGTACCCGACAAGGTTCTCGTCGATGCCCCGCATAAGGGTGTCGAGAAGCTCGCCGACCTCGCGACTAAGCTCGAGGGCGGCAACTACAGCATCTATATCTGCTACATCGTCGCGGCACTCGTGGTGTTCCTCGTGCTCGCCGTGCAAATGGGTTAAGGAGGGGAGAGCATGAACAACATCGTACTTGCCGTTCTGCAGGGCGTGGTCGTTATGGCCGTCGCGCCGTTCTTCTCCGGTCTCGGTCGCGTGATCCGCGCCAAGATGCACAACCGTCGCGGCCCCAGCATCATGCAGGACTATCGCGACCTGGCCAAGCTCTTTGCGCGCCCCGAGTCCCAGAGCGAGGACGCGAGCTTTGCGCTGCGCATTATGCCGCCGCTGTTCTTCGCCGTCGCCTTTATGCTCGCGATGGGTCTGCCGCTCTTTACGGCACAAAGCCCCATCCCGGTCTTTGGTGACGCCATCACCATCATGTATAGCCTGGCGCTCGCCCGCTTCTTCTTCGCCCTCTGCGGTGTGGATTCGTCCAACGCCTACGCCGGTATCGGCGGCGTCCGCGAGCTGCTCATGAGCGTGCTCATCGAGCCGTCCATGCTGCTGGCGCTGTTTGCCGCCGCCCTGGTGTGCGGCTCCACCGACATCGCCACCATGGGCCAGCACATCATGACGGGCGCCATCGACGCGCCGGTCGCTGTGATCCTCGCCGGCATCGCCTTTGCGATTGCCTGCTACATGGAACTCGGCAAGCTGCCGTTTGATCAGGCCGAGGCCGAGCAGGAGCTCCAGGAAGGTCCGCTCGCTGAGCTTTCCGGCCCGTCGCTTGCGATGGCCAAGCTCGCCATGTCCATGAAGCAGGTCCTGGTCGTCGCCTGGTTCTGCGCGATCTTCGTCCCCTGGGGCGAGCCCGCGGCCGTGGGTATCGCGGCCGTTCTGGGCGCGGTCATCTTCCTTGTTAAGTGCCTGATCGACTTTGTCGTATGCGGCGTGATCGAGAACTCCTGCTCGCGCTCGCGTTTTAAGGTGCTTGGCAATCAGACCTGGGCCGTCGTGGGCATCGCCGTTCTGGCGTTTGTCTTCGTGGTCGTCGGCGTGTAGGAGAAGGGAGAAACAATGTCATTTGCAGTCAGTCTGTCCCTTCTCGGCTTGGTCGCTATCGCGGCCCCGATGGTGGCCTCGGTGCTCGTCGCCCTGTTCCCCCGTCCGTACGCCAAGTGGTTCAGCGTTTTGGGTGCCGCCGTTTCGACGGTCTGCACCATTGCCCTCGCCGCGAATTTCGCTGGCGCCGGCATGCCCGACACGCAGGTCCCCCTGATCTCGTTTGGGCAGACCCTCGTCATGGGATTCACCTTCGATCGCATGAGCACGCTGCTCGCGCCCGCCTTTGTGGGTATCGGCCTGCTTGTCGTGATCTATTCGATTCCCTATATGAGCGAGAATAACCGTGAGCATCCCGACGCACCGCGTCGTCGCTTCTACGCGTACCTCGCGACCTTCATCGGCGCCATGGCCGGTCTTGTGTACAGCTCGACCCTTTTGGGCCAGCTCGTGTTCTTTGAGATCACGGGTGCGTGCTCTTGGGGCCTCATTAGCTACTACATGACGCCTACGGCCAAGAAGGCCGGCATGAAGGCCCTGATCATTACGCATATCGGTGCGCTCGGCCTGTATCTGGGTGCCGCCATCGTGTTTGCCCACACCGGCACCTTCGCCATTACCGCGATTGCCGGCCTCGACGCCAAGCTCAAGGCTATCGTTCTTTTGCTCGTGCTGTTTGCGGCCTGGGCCAAGTCCGCACAGGTTCCCATGTACATGTGGCTGCCTTCGGCCATGGAGGCGCCGACGCCTGTTTCGGCCTACCTGCATGGCGCCTCGATGGTTAAGGTCGGCGTGTGCGTGTTCGCGCGTGCACTCGTCTCTGCCGGCGAGATCCCCGAGATCGTGGGTTGGGTCGCCATTATCGACGCCATGGTCACC
>CAJJZO010000259.1 GCA_905197585.1 uncultured Collinsella sp. | reverse complement strand
TGCGGCTTTGCCAGCTGCGAGATTGGCAACAAGCTGACCGAGGACGAACAGTGGGCGAAGATCGCGCTGGTCAAGCGTATTGCCGAGCGCGTTTGGAAGTAGCGCTAGCGTTTGCAGGTGGCGGCGCGTGCGAGGCATGGCGTATCGCGTACAATGGTTCGGATCGTATCGATCGGGCAGGTTATCCGATATGCCTGATCGCCCTTCCATCATGAAAGGACTTCCATGTCCCAATCCTCGACGCCCGCCGTATCTAAACTCGAGGAGACTGTCGAATAGTAGTTGTGTTCAGCTAAATCAAAAAATGGCGTCCATGCGCATGTACGCGTGGACGCCATTTTTAATGCGTCAGTATCCAGTGGATGCCGCGCGCCATGCGCAGGTCAGTTTGGGCAAAATGATTGCCGGGGTTGAGCTCCAGCGTTGTTGGGATGTCGCGCTCGATAAACAGCTCTTCCATCGCGCGTGTGTCGTCGAGTACATGCCGCATCATGCGGTTGGGCGTCTTGGTTTCCTTTTTGCCGAGTGACAGATAGACGGCTTGCGGGCTGCCGGCAAAAGGGGTCGTGCTGGCACGGTCGACAAAGTCGGGAAACCACAGCGACCCCGATGCGCTCGCCGCGCGGCCAAAGACATCGGTTTGCCAGAGCGACCAAAGCGAAAAGAGGCCCGCCAGCGAGTAGCCAGCAATGCCGCGCCAGGTGGGCGGATGAGGAAGCGACGACTCGACCTGGGGGATTATCTGATCCAGCAGCTCATCGAGAAAAGCGGCAGCCTGTCCGCCAAAAGGCTCGGCATCGCGCACAGTTCCGTCGCATTCCCAAGGGCGCAGCGCGAGATTCCAATCGCCCCCGCCAATGGGGACGAGGGTGAATGGCAGACAGGCGAGCTCTCGGCAGCGGTCATAAACCTCGCTGCCGTCGCCCATGACCACGGGAAGGTAGATGGCAGGTGCGCTTTCCGCATGATTCGAATAGACGGTTATCTGCTTTTGATGCGCTTCCAAGGCAGGCTTCTCTCAGTGTTGTGATATTGGCAGTCCCAATTGTCGCACGCTGGCACGGGGGCAGACGCTAAAAGAAAGGCGCGGAGCCGCTCGATGCGATTCCGCGCCTTGTTGTTTTGCTTTAGCAGACTATGCTGTTACGCCACGAAGAAGTAGACGAGGAAGGCAAGGGCTGCGATCCACATGAGCGGCTTGATCTTGGAAGCCTCGCCCTTAAAGAGCGCGACGATCACGTAGGCGATAAAGCCCAGGCCAATGCCGGCAGAGATGGAGTAGGTGAAGGGCACGCCGGCGACAATCATGAACGCCGGGAAACCCTGCGACACGTCGGACCAGTCGATCTCGGAGGCCTCGCTCATCATGAGGTAGCCGACGTAGACCAGGGCGCCGCAGGTGGCGGCGCTGGAAACGATGGTGACGATGGGGGAGAAGAACGCAGCGAGAATGAACAGCACGCCGGTGGTGACGGAGGTGAGGCCCGTGCGGCCACCGTCGGCAGCGCCAGAGGTGGACTCGACGAAGGTGGTGATGGAGGAGACGCCCATGAAACCGCCCACAGCGGCGGCGGCGGAGTCGACGATCAGGATCTCCTTGATATTCTCGACGTTGCCGTCGTCGGTGAGGAACTCGCCCTGCTTGGCCACGGCCATCGCGGTGCCCATGGTGTCGAAGAAGTCACTCATGAGCAGCGAGAACGAGATGACGAGGAGCGCGGGGTCGGTAAGGACCTTGACGATGGCGGGCACGCCGCCGGCGTCGGCGATGGGGCCACCGATGCTCGAGAAGTCGAGCGGGGCGATGATACCGGTCGGAGCCTGGGTCACACCTAGGGGGATACCGGCGATGACGGCGACGACGATGCCGATGAGCAGCGAGCCGGGGACGTTGCGGCAGGCGAGGGCGACTGTCACCAGGATGGAGATGATGCCGACGATGAAGGTGGGGGAGCTGATGTCGCCCAGACCGACGAGTGTACCGGCGCCAGCGGTGATAATGCCGGCGTCGCACAGGCCAATCATGGCGATGAACAGGCCC
>CAJJZO010000258.1 GCA_905197585.1 uncultured Collinsella sp. | reverse complement strand
CGAACGAGATGCGATGGGCGCCGAGAGCCTGCTCGCGGCCGATACCCATAGCGCTGAGCACATGGCTCGGGTCCATGCTGCCGCTCGAGCAGGCGGAGCCGGCCGAAACCTCAAAGCCGGCGGCGTCGAGCTTTACGATGAGCTCTTCGGAGTCCATGCCGTCAACGTAGATCGAAACCATACCCGGCAGACGATCGGCCTGCGCGTAGTCGCCCATCGTGGCGTGAATGCGAGGATGGGCCGTAAGCGTGGCGTAGAGCTTATCGGATAAGGCCTGCAGCGTCGCACGCTCCTGGGCCACATGGGGAGCCAACGTGCGGGCGGCAGCTGCAAAAGCCAGCTGTGTACGCAGGTCCTGCGTACCCGCGCGACGTCCGGCTTCCTGTCCGCCGCCAAAAATGCGGGGGCGCAGTGGCGTGCGGGTCTTAACGTAAAGCGCGCCGGATGCCACAGGACCGCCAATTTTATGGGCGGCGACGGACATGGCCTCGACGCCCAGCTCGGCGGCATCGAGCGGAATGTGCAGATACCCCTGGATGGCATCGGTGTGGAACAGGGCGCCCACGGTATGCGCGGCCGCGGCAAGCTCGCGGATGGGCTGCACCACGCCGGTCTCGTTGTTGGCAACCATGATGCTCACGAGCGCCACGTCGTCGCCTAGTAGCTCGACAAGCGCGGCAGGCTCAATGTAGCCCGCGCGGCAGGGCTGCACCAGGTCGACGGTAAAGCCGGCGGCACGCAGCAGCGGCAGGTTGTCCAGAATCGAATCGTGCTCGATGGCAGATACGATCACGCGGTTACGCTTGCGATCGCGCTGACGAGCGCCCTCGGCAAGACCGAGCAGCGCCAGCTGGTTGGCTTCGGTGCCGCCGTTGGTCAGAACAATCTCGGACGGGCGGACGCGTGCGCCAAAGCTATGGGCGATCTCGCGACGGGCAACCTCCAGGCGCGCGGCGGCCTTGCGGCCGAGCGAGTGCAGCGAGTTGGGGTTGACGCCGGCAAGCTCGCTGTCGTCATATTCGCGCTGCGCAAGGAGCGCCTCGGCGCGCATGGGCGTCGAGGCGGCATAGTCAAGATTCACGGGTATGCGGTTTTGACCTGCGGTCATAAGGATTTATGCCTCCTGTGCAGCCTCGTTGCCCAGCTTCTGCAGCAGCGCAACCTCAGCGGCGGGATCTTCGGACTTAAATACGGCGGAACCGGCCACGAGCACGTTGGCACCGGCCTTGACGACCTCGGCGATGTTCTTGGAAGAAATGCCGCCGTCGACCTCGATCATGGGCGAAACGCCGTGGCGCTCGCACATGGCCTTGAGCTCGTGCAGTTTGGCAATGGTACCGGGGATAAAGCTCTGGCCGCCAAAGCCGGGGTTCACGCTCATCAGCAGCACCATATCGACAACGTCGATGATGCTCTCGAGTACGCACACGGGGGTGGCGGGGTTGAGCACCACGCCGGCCTTGACGCCGCGCTGCTGCAGATGCGTGAGCGTGCGGTGCAGGTGCGTGGAGGCCTCGTAGTGCACGGTGATCATATCGGCACCGGCATCTGCGTACCAATCGACCGTCTCGTCGGGGTTCGACACCATCAGGTGCGCGTCGACCGGTACATCGGTGGAGCGCTTGACGGCCTTGAGGATGTCAACGCCAAAGGTGAGGTTACCGGTAAAGTGACCGTCCATAACGTCGAAGTGCACGTAGTCGGCGCCGGCGATTTTGTCGAGCTCGCCCTTGAGGTTGGCCATGTCGGCCGAAAGGACGGACGGAGCGATTTTAATGGAACCCATGGTAGAAGCCTTTCTGCGTTAGTCGGTGAGTCCGTAGAACTCTTGAGAAGGGACGCGATCGGTAAGAATCTCGAGTGCCCTATCCAAAGTAACACCGTTGTAGAGCGTTTGCTCCACGGCAAAGGTGAGCGGAATGTCTACGCCCAGTGAACGGGCGAGCTCGCTGACGCTGCGGGCCGCGACGGCGCCTTCGACCACCATATGCGTGCGCGTCTGATACTCGTCGAGCGACACGCCATGAGCGAACTCGTAGCCAAAGGTGCGGTTGCGCGAATGCTCCGAGGTGCAGGTGGCAATGA
>CAJJZO010000257.1 GCA_905197585.1 uncultured Collinsella sp. | reverse complement strand
AGGGCGGGGTGTCCGGCGTGTCCTCGGGATTCTTGGTCATAACCCAGGCGTCGTCGAGCGGCTCATTCCAGGGGTCCTCCAGGTGGCCACACTCAATGGCACGACCCCACAGGTTGTCGTCGATGGAATAGGGGTTGTCGTTGGCGCCCTCGGGAACCGGCACGTTGTGGGCGTGGGCATAGGCGACCTCGTCGGGACGGCACTTCAGATCCCACTCGCGCACCGGGGCGATAACCTTGAGCTCAGGGTCGAGGGCCTTGACGGCAGCCTCAAAACGAACCTGGTCGTTACCCTTGCCGGTGCAGCCGTGGGCGACATAGGTGGCGCCAAACCCGTGAGCGACCTCGACAAGCTTCTTGGCGAGCAGCGGGCGAGACAGGGCGGAGAGCAGCGGGTACTTGTTCTCGTACATGGAATTTGCGGCGATGGCCTTAGTCAGGAACTCATCGGAGAACTCGTCGCGCAGGTCGAGCACCTGGCAATCGAGAACGCCCAGGTCGAGCGCCTTCTGCTTCTTGGCATCCAGGCCGGTCTCCTCCTGGCCCACGTTGCCGCAGACGCAAACGACATCGAGATTCTTCTCGTCCTGGAGCCACTTGACACATACGGATGTATCAAGACCACCGGAATATGCGAGAACGACTTTTTCCTTGCTCATGGCTGTTTCCTTTCGCCCTTGGTAGCTAGTTAGAACATCGGTCAGTTGCAAGTCATTTCAAGGTCATATACCGTGCAATATCAGGTTAAATAGCAAAAATCAGCACATACATGCCCTAGAAACATGCAGCAATGTCGTGCTAAAACCCAACGACCTCAAAATGACTCTGTTGAGGCAATTCGCCCCATGCGGACAGAGACGATTGTTATCGTCGTCGGGAAATTGCGCGCTGGCGTCGGATGGCATTGTCTGCAGTGGTGATGATCTTTACGAACTGCATCTGCCTCTCCTTTCACCTATCGCCGGGCGCAATTCTAATATCGTAAACGGTACCTTTTCCTCGGTAAGCGGTTGTTTTTCCGTCTCCGTTTTCGATGGTCGCTATATTACGCTAAAGTGCCCGCGGCACAAGCGACAACTTCAAATTTCTGAAAAGTTTTTTCATTACTTTGTGAATGGTGATGCAAACGCGCGCCAATCCTGCGAAAATACGCTCAATTACATAGCAGAGGGTCATTACGCCCGAAACAATCTGGAAACGGAAAGGCGCATTTTATGCAGACTTACGAATCAGACGCTAACATCGGCAACATTAAACTCATCGCCGTCGACATGGACAAGACGCTGCTTACCGACGAGCGCGTGTTGCCGCAGGGCCTTGATGAGCGCCTGGACAAGCTCGCCGACGCCGGCATCGTGTTCTGCCCCGCCAGCGGACGTCCCGCCCCCAAGCTCGAGGAGATGTTCGAGAGCATCAAGAACCGCCTCGCCTTTTGTCCCGACAACGGAGCGTGCGTGATCTATCGCGGCAGCTATATCTATAAGAGCATTATCGACGTGGAGCTGTACCAGCAGGTCTTGAGCCGCGCCTCGGAGGATCCGCGCGCTGTCCCCGTCCTGTGCTGCTTCGACGAGTTCTACGTGCTTGCCCGCGACCATCAATACCACGACGAGATCAACGTCTACTACAACACAATCAACTACGTCGACAGCTTTGAGGGCATTGATATCGAGTCCAACAAGATTTCGGTCTTCTTCCCCGGCTACGACGCCGAACCCGCATTCCGCGAAACCTATAGCCCCGAGTTCTCGGACAAGCTCTACGTCACCAACGCCGGGCGCGAGTGGATCGACTTTATGAACCTGGGCGTCGACAAGGGTGCCGGCGTCGCGCACCTGTGCGAGCACCTGGGCATCGATATTGCCGATGCCGCCGCCGTGGGCGATACCTACAACGACATCCCCATGCTCGAGCGCGTCGGCCACAGCTTTATCGTGGACAATGCCGAAGAGCACATGAACGCGCACGCCAAATGGCGCATTCCGAGCAACAACGACGGGGGCGTACTGACGCTCATCGACGCCATCTTGGCGGCTCGGTAGCCGTCCCATCGGGCCAGGGGCCGGGGGGGGGGGGGGGGGGGGGGGGGGGC
>CAJJZO010000256.1 GCA_905197585.1 uncultured Collinsella sp. | reverse complement strand
AGCTTCCAGGCCACGGTCGAGATTCCGGGCGTGCCGCTGTCGAGCTTTTTGCGCGCCAGTATCGCCGGCCGCCCCGGCCTGGAGATGAAGGGCAAGGAATTCCGTCGTCGCGTCAAGGAGCTCGCGGCCGAGCTTAACATGGATACCGCCTACCTCAACCGTGAGCTGGGCGTGGGCTTCTCGGGCGGCGAGAAGAAGAAGGTCGAGATGCTCCAGCTTTTGCTGCTGCAGCCCAAGCTCGCCATCCTGGACGAGACTGACTCCGGCCTGGACGTCGACGCCCTTTCCACCGTCAGCCATGGCATGGACGCCTACCGCAAGAGCTGCGACGGCTCCATGCTCATCATCACGCACAACACGCGCATCTTGGAGCACCTGGATGTCGACCGCGTCCACGTTATGGTCAAGGGCCACATCGTGCGCGAGGACGATGCCTCGCTCATCCCCTGGATCGACAAGAATGGTTTTGAGACCTTCGAGCGCGAGGCCGCCGAGCAGCGCGCCCAGGCCGAGGCCGCCGCTGCCGAGCAGCAGGCGTAAAGGGGCGACGCAATGACCAAGAACCGCACCGAGGTCGCGGACATCGACCGCAGCCTCTACGACTTCACCTATGACGAGGAGGGATTCGAGCGCCTCGACGCCGGCATCACGCCCGACATCGTGCGCGAGATCAGCGCCAAGAAGGACGAGCCACAGTGGATGCTCGATCTGCGCTTAAAGTCCCTCGAGATCTTCAATCGTTTTCCCGACCCGACGTGGGGCCCCTCCATCGAGGGCCTGGACATGGACAACATCGTCACCTACGTCAAGCCCAACACCGACCAAAAGCACGACTGGGAGTCGGTGCCCGACGACATCAAGAACACCTTTGAGCGCCTGGGCATCCCCGAGGCCGAGCGCAGCTACCTGGCGGGCGTCGGCGCGCAGTACGACTCCGAGCTGGTCTACCACAACATGCAGGACACCGCGTCCAAGATGGGTATCGTCTATTCCGGCATCGAGGAGGCCCTGCACGACCCGCAGTGGGAGCCGCTCATCCACGAGAAGTTTATGACGCTCATCCCGCCCACCGACCACAAGTTTGCGGCCCTGCACGGCGCCGTATGGTCGGGCGGCTCGTTTGTCTACGTGCCCAAGGGCACCAAGTTGGACTTCCCGCTGCAGAGCTACTTCCGCCTTAACGCCAAGGGCGCCGGCCAGTTTGAGCACACGCTCATCATCGTCGAGGACGACGCCGACCTGCACTTTATCGAGGGTTGCTCCGCGCCCAAGTACAACGTAGCCAACCTCCACGCCGGCGCCGTCGAGCTCTTTGTGGGCAAGCGTGCGCACCTGCGCTACTCGACCATCGAGAACTGGTCCAAGAACATGTACAACCTCAACACCAAGCGTGCGCGCGTGGACGAGGACGGCGACATCGAGTGGATCAGCGGCTCCTTCGGTAGCCACGTGGGCTACCTCTACCCCATGAGCGTGCTCAACGGCCGTCGCGCCCGCTCGAGCTTTACCGGCATCACCTTTGCCGGCGCCGGGCAGAACCTCGACACCGGCTGCAAGGTCGTGCTCAACGCGCCCGAGACCTCGGCAACCGTCGAGACCAAGGGCATCTCCAAGAGCGGCGGCATCCAGACGTTCCGCAGCTCTATCGTTGCCACGCCCAAGGCCGAGGGCTCCAAGGCAACCGTGAGCTGCCAGTCACTGATGCTCGACGACCAGAGCCGCTCCGACACCATCCCGGCCATGGACATCCGCGCCAAGAACGTCGACATCGGCCACGAGGCCACCATCGGCCGCATCGGCGACGACAAGGTGTTCTACCTGATGAGCCGCGGCATCTCGGAGGAAGAGGCCCGCACCATGATCGTCAACGGCTTTGCCAACCCGGTCTCCAAGGAGCTGCCGCTGGAGTACGCCGTCGAGATGAACAACCTGATCAAGCTCGAGATGGAAGGAGCGATCGGATAATGGAACAGACCACTAACACCGCTGCTACCACCCTTGAGCAGGTCAATGCGATGCCGGCTGCCACTTGGGGTTGGCTCAAGATGAACCAGACCAAGCTCGAGCTCTCTGACGAGCTTGCCGCCGCTCCCGCGGAGGCCGTTGAGGTCGAAGGCTTGGGCGAGCAGTTTATTGGC
>CAJJZO010000255.1 GCA_905197585.1 uncultured Collinsella sp. | reverse complement strand
CGTTTATCACCACGCACTCGGGCGCCGGCACTGGCGAGGCCGAGGCCAACTGCGCCGATATGGCCATCAGCGAGCTCAAGGATTACCTGGAGAACGGCAACATCGCACATAGCGTCAACTACCCCGCCTGCAGCATGGGCAAGGCGCGCGCCGCAAGCCGCATCGCCTGCCTGCACGCCAACGTGCCCAACATGATCGGCCAGATCACGGCGATCCTGGCCAAGGACAATGCCAACGTGCAGCGTATGACCAACGAGTCCGCTGGCGAGAACGCCTACACCATGTTCGACACCGACGAGCACCTGGACAGCAGCACCATCGAGGCGCTCAAGCAGATTCCGTCGATGTATCGCGTGCGCGTAATCAAATAGCGCCGGCTGATCTGACGGGCAGTTCCCCATGTGGCCTGCCCGTCACTGACATTGAATGCCCGCGGGGACGCCTTTCGCACGAGAGGCGCCCCCGTTTTTGTGAGCACTCCATTAAATACACCGAGCCGCTTCTTGACATACAATCTGTATATTGACCTAACTATCTGTGAGGTGCCTATGGTTGATACAGATTTTGCTTGGCGGCTTACGCAAGGACTCGTGCGGATCGACAGCTCAGACCCGGGTGCGTATGAGGACGAGATTGAGCGCTATATCAAAGCGTTGGTTGAGGAACGGTTGGCGCAGCTGAGCCACCCGGTGCTCCATGCCGTGCAGGTTGAGGAACTCGAGGTGCTGCCCGGGCGCCGCAACCTTATGGTCACCGTGCCGGGACTGAGCGACGAGCCACGGCTCGTCTATATCTGCCATATGGATACCGTTACGCTGGGCGATGGCTGGGACGCGGACATTCCGCCGCTCGGAGCGATCGTGCGCAACGATAAACTCTATGGCCGCGGTGCCTGCGATATGAAGGGTGGCCTGGCCTGCGCCATTGCCGCATTGGTCCATACGCTCGAGCGCGTGGCGGCAGAAGGCGAGCTGCCCCGCCGTGGCTTCTCACTCATTTGCTCGGTCGACGAGGAGGACTTTATGCGCGGCTCAGAGGCCGCGATCGATGCCGGCTGGGTCGGCTCGCGCGAATGGGTGCTGGACACCGAACCCACCGACGGACAGATCCAGGCGGCGCACAAGGGGCGCACGTGGTTCGAGATTGAAATGGCTGGCGTGACGGCGCATGCGAGCCAGCCGTGGAAGGGCGCGGATGCCGTCGCCGCCATGGCCGAGGTCGTGTGTTCGCTCCGTCGCGCGTTTGTGGCGCTGCCCGCGCACGATGAGCTGGGGCCTTCGACCATCACGTTTGGCCAAATCGAGGGCGGATATCGCCCCTATGTCGTGCCCGACCGCGCCAAAGTCTGGGTCGACATGCGCCTGACCCCGCCGACCGATACGGCCGCCGCGACGCGCATGGTAGAGCAAGCCATCGCCGTTGCCGAAGCCGCGGTCCCCGGCTGCCATGGAAGCTACACCGTGACAGGCGACCGCCCCGCTATCGAGCGCGATCCAAGCGCTCCTCTCCTAGCCGCGCTCAAGCGTGCCGCCGATGAGGTGACGGGGGCGGACACGACCGTCGGCTTCTTTACCGGCTACACCGACACTGCCGTCATTGCCGGCAAGACGGGTAACCGTAGCTGCATGAGCTATGGCCCAGGCTCGCTCGCACTCGCCCACAAGCCCAACGAATATGTGCCCCATGCCGATATCGTTCGTTGTCAGCAGGTGCTGATCGCGCTCGCCGATAACGTGCTCTGGGACGCGAGCGGCCAAGTTGGGGCATAATAAGCCGCGAACAAACCGACTCGTGCGTTAGGACCGCCCATGAAAGCACTTCCGTTTCCCTGCATCCGCCCGGCTCAGGACCGCGTGCTCGAGGCGCTGCCTGCAATGGGCAGCATCCTGAGGGGCAACGATGCTCTGCGCGGAGCCATTGCCGATGGCCTGATGCTCAAGGACCCGGGCGCGGCGTATTACGTGTACGAATGCTCGGGCGAGCCGGGGCGCGTAACAGGTGTCGTGGCGATCTGCCCGACGAGTGTACTTGCGGGCGGCAAGGGCGTTGCCAGCGCTGACGTGGCCGCCGCTGCGCACGCGATCGCCGAACTCAAAGTTCAGCCTCGTCCCGTGTCGCTCGCCTACGAGGCCTCGCCCGTCATGGATATCATC
>CAJJZO010000254.1 GCA_905197585.1 uncultured Collinsella sp. | reverse complement strand
GGGGGGGGGGGGGTGGGGGTGAGGGGCGCCCGGGCGCCGGGGGGGGGGTCTTCTCGGCCGTTTTTTTTTTTGTGCTTTATCCGTTGCCGGGGGCCGGAGGGACCAGGCCCCGCCATGCTTCTTATGTGCAGCAAAGCTAATACTGCTAAAATACAAAGCGCTCATGTAGTTTAAACGCACGACGATAAGGAGCACCAGTGGGTAACCACTTCCGTACCTCCGGTGCGGGCGATGATGCCCCCAAGACGCAGGCAGGCGTCCAGGGCAGTCGTTTCGCCACTCCGGATTCAGAGGGCCAGCCTGTTGCTCAGGCCCCCGCTCAGCCGGCAGATCAGGCACAGCCGGCATCCGATCCCTTTGCCTACAATCCAACCAGCGATGTCGCGCTTTCCGGCACGGCGGGTTTTGAGCCCGTTCAGGCCGTGACCGCTCGCGTGGAGCAGCCTCAGGCTGGCACCGCCACGCCGCAGCCTACCATGGCCGGCATTCCCGACCCCTTGGCCGCTGCGACGCCGGCTCCTCAGCCTGCACAGTCCGGTCTCTTTGCCGCTATTCCCGACCCCACGCAGCCTGCTGCCCCGGTGGTCGAGAGCGATCAGGCCGCCGAGGTCGCAAGCCTCGATAACGCGCTCAACAATCCCGATTTTACGTCGGTGTTTGCGCCCATCGATCCGCAGGCCAGCCGCAAGAAGATGGCCAAGCAGGCCGGTGTCGAGCCCGTCATCCTTATGGAGCATGTCACCAAGATCTATCCGGCACAGCCCAACAAGCCTGCACTCGACGACATCAACATCGAGATCTATCCGGGTGAGTTCGTCTTCTTGGTCGGTCACTCCGGCTCGGGTAAGACCACGCTGCTGTCGACGCTCAACCGCGACGTCAAGCCGACGAGCGGCCGCATCTTGGTTGCCGGTCAGGACCTCATGAAGATCAAGAACCGCAAGGTTCCGTTCCTGCGCCGCCAGATTGGCGCCGTGTTCCAGGACTTTAAGCTTCTGCCGCAAAAAACCGCCTACGAAAACGTGGCGTTTGCCCTGCAGTGCATCGGCAAGCCCAAGGGCGTCATTCGCAGCCAGGTGCCCGAGGTGCTGCGTCTGGTCGGTCTGGCCGATCAGATGGACTCGCTGCCCGACCAGCTTTCCGGTGGCGAGCAGCAGCGCGTTGCCGTCGCCCGCGCTATGGTCAACCGTCCGCCGCTGCTGATCTGCGACGAGCCGACGGGCAACCTCGACCCGGCGATCTCGCTGGGCATCATGAAGCTGCTCGAGCGTATTAACCGCACCGGCACCACCGTGATCGTCGCCACGCACGACCGCGAGATGGTCGATAGCATGCACCGTCGCGTGATCGCCCTCGAGGGCGGCCACGTTATTCGCGACCAGGAGAGGGGAGGTTACGGCAACTATGGCACCAACTAACGTGGGCTACTCCTTCAAAGAGGCAATCAGCCACTTCTTCCGTAACTGGACTACCTCGCTCGGCGCCGTCATCACGATCTTCCTTTCGCTGTTTATCATCGGCCTGTTCATCATGGGCTCCGCGATGCTGAACTCCGTGATCGGTACCGTCGAGGATCAGGTTGTCATCAACGCGTTCATTAGCGATGACGCTGATCAGGCCGATGTTCAGGCTTTTGAGGCCGAGCTTAAGACGTGGAATAACGTCAAGTCCGTGACCTATAAGGACAAGGACGACGCGCTGGCCGAGTATACGAGCAAGATGTCGGGCAACGCCGACGCCACCATGAGCGCGCTCGATGGCCAGAACCCGCTGCCGGCTTCCTTTGCTATTGAGATGGACGATCCGTCCAAGGTCGAGAGCACGGCAGAGAAGCTCAAGAAGGATGACGATTTCCAGAAGATCGCGGATGACGGCGACGTCAACGCGAGCGTGCTGTACGGCCAGGAGGAAGTGAGCCGCCTGTTCCAGGTGACCAACTATATCCGCATCGCCGCCGTGGTGCTCGTTGGCCTTCTGACCTTTATCGCATTCATCTTCATCAACAACACGATTCGCCTGTCCATCACGGCGCGTCGTCGTGAGATTGCGATTATGCGTCTGGTCGGCGCCAGCAACGGCTTCATTCGCGGCCCGTTTATCACCGAGGGCGTACTGCAGGCCATTTTGGGCTCGCTGCTTTCCATCGGCGTTCTG
>CAJJZO010000253.1 GCA_905197585.1 uncultured Collinsella sp. | reverse complement strand
TCAAGGTGCACGCCTGCGCTGGTTCCCGGTTGCACCGGGCCGCGCGGCAAGGAGATATATTGCCAGACCGGAGGGGCGCCGTTGGCGGGAATCTGGGCGTACACATTTCCTACACATATAAGTACTCTCGGTTGGCTGGTTAAAAACAGGAGGGGACCTCGCATCCGAGATCCCCTCTTTAGCCCATCTATAGCTATAGAAGACTCTTAAATACCTTATGCCAGCAGCTTGCGACCGGACTCCTCGATCGCGTCAAGTGCTGCATCTGCCTCGGCGGCATCCGCGCCCTTAGCGAAGATGTACAGCTTAATCTTGGGCTCGGTGCCGGAAGGACGAACAATACCCTTGTTGCCACCCTCAAGATCGAACTCAATAACATTAGCCTTCGGCAGGCCGTTCACGCAGGTGTTGTAATCAACGACGGCCTCAATCTTGGAACCGGCGAGCTCCGCGGGCGGGTTCTCGCGCAGACCGGCCATGATGCCGGCCATCTTTGCCGCACCCTCAGCACCCGGATAGCTCAGCGAAATCGTCTTGTTGTGATAGTAGCCATACTTCTCGTACAGCTCGTGCATCGCGTCGGCAAGGTTCTTTCCCTGGAGCTTGTAATACTGCGCCATCTGGCAAATCAAAAGCGAAGTGCTCACGGCGTCCTTGTCGCGCACGTGGTCGCCGGCCAGATAGCCGTAGCTCTCCTCAAAACCGAAGATAAAGCGATCGACCTCGCCAGCATCGGAAAGAGAAGTAATGATGTCGCCGATGTACTTGAAGCCCGTCAGGCAGCGGCGGAGCTCAAAACCGTACTCGTCGGCCAGAGCGTCAACCATGGCGGAAGAAACGATAGTAGTGACAGCAACCTTCTTAGTGAGGTCCTCACCGCGAGCAGCGCGGGTCTTGCAGATATAGTCGAGCAGCAGAACGCCCATCTCATTGCCGGTCAGCAGCAGATAGTCATCGCCATTCTTAACGGCAACGCCAACGCGATCGGCGTCAGGATCGGTTGCAAGCAGCAGATCAGGGTGAACCTGCTCGCACAGGTCAATGCCCTTCTGCATGGCCTGGCGAATCTCGGGGTTAGGATACGGGCAGGTCGGGAAATCGCCGTTAGGCTCCTTCTGCTCGGGAACAACCGTGACATCGATGATGCCAGCGCGCTCGAGCACCGTCGTGACGGGAATGAGGCCGGTGCCGTTGAGCGGAGTGTAGACGAGCTTAAGCGGAGCGCCAGCGATCTCCTCGGCAGAAAGGTTGGTCACGCCGCGGGCGAGAACGGCGTCATAATAACGCTCGAGGCACGAGTCATCGATCCATTTGACCAGACCCTGCTCAAGAGCCTCATCGAAGTCCATGGACTTCACGCCGGTAAACGTATCGGTCTCGGCGATAGCCTTAGAAATTGCATCGGCAGCCTCGCTGGTAATCTGGCAGCCGTCAGGGCCATAGGCCTTATAGCCGTTATAAGGCGCTGGATTATGACTAGCGGTCATGCAAATGCCACCGGAGCACTTAAGGTCACGGACGGCCCAGGAAAGCGTCGGCACGGGAGAAATCTTAGGATACACGAGAGCAGTCACGCCGTTTGCGGCAAGAATGGCAGCCGTCGTCTTAACGAACAGTTCACCCTTATTGCGGCTATCGCGAGCGATGGCAACCGTCGGATGCTCGAAGGTCGCATTGAGATAGTCAGCAAAACCCTGCGTCGCGCGACCAACCGTATAGATATTCATACGGTTAGTGCCCGCACCGATAGTGCCACGTAGACCGGCGGTACCGAAGGCGAGATCTTGGAAGAAAGCGTCGGTGATGGCGTCTTCGTCACCCTGCTCCTTCATCGTGTTGAGCTCAGCGAGGAGCTCCTCGTCCTTGACATTGGCAATCCAAGTATCAAGCAGCTCATGAACATCTGCCATGTGAGTCCTTCCGTCACAATCAATAAAACAACCCGTGTAAAACAGGACAAGCGCATCAGCGCGCTAAAGCAAATATTAGTCCATTGAGAACAAAGAACCGACCAAAGAACGGTGAACGTCTATATTCAGCGGTGGATGATTAAATTGATTTAATTGCATAAGGAATGTTGCACGTAAACGCAAAAAGGGGGGAGGCCGCGAGGCCTCCCCCTTCTAAGTTCGATGACGGCTCGGTGCCGTCCACCGGTCAGCGGCGCCCTGGCCTCCCACGGGCTGACCCCGCAGTACTCTCGGCGCGATGG
>CAJJZO010000252.1 GCA_905197585.1 uncultured Collinsella sp. | reverse complement strand
CGTGCTGCATTGCGGCCGCTCTGGGCCTTGCTGTGGATGCTCGCTTGGTCGCGGCGTATTGCCTTGGCGTTATCATCACCGCCCTGGCCGAAGTCGCACAAGGCGAACGCGTTTGCCGCGTCAGTGAGGCAGGCAGCTATGTCTTCGTCCTCGTGGCCGTCTTTGTACCGTCGTTTATGCCGTTTGCACCCCTCGCCTTCTATGACATCGCGCGACGTGTGCGCCGCGAGCACGTCTGGCCCGCGCTGGGCATTGGCATCACCTTTGTCTTCGCCCTCGTCGCGGGCCTTCGCACCAGCGCGCTCACCACCCGAACGCTCCTGCTGACCGCCATCCTTTCGGCCGCCGCCACCTTGCTGTCACTGCGCACCGCACAGCTCGAACGCGAACAAGAGCGCATGCGCCGCACCCGCGACCAGCTGCAGGAACGAGCCCTCGCGCTCGAGGCGCACAACCGCGACCTCGCTGACCGCCAGGACTACGAGGTCGAGCTCGCGACACTTGCCGAGCGCGCCCGCATCGCGCGCGAGATCCACGACAACGTCGGCCACCAACTCACGCGCGCCTCGCTGCAGACTGAGGCCCTGCGCGTAGTCCACGCCAACGAACCCGGCGTCGCCGCCGACTTCGCCGACGTCAAGCGCACCGTTGACGAGGCGCTTCAGCTTGTGCGCTCGAGCGTCCACGCGCTCAATGACAACGCGGCCAATCTCTCCGTACAGCTTGAGCGCATTGTTGAGGACGTGCGCTCGGACGGCGGCCCGCAGATTGAGCTTGAGGTTTTGGCCGAGCATGCACCGGCCAACGTCGTCAACTGCTTTGCTGCGGTCCTGCGCGAAGCGCTCTCCAACACCATGCGCCACGCCCGCGCGCAGAACGTTACCGTGCGATGCATGGAGCATCCGTCGTTTTACCAGCTCATCGTTACCGACGATGGCGCGGGCGGGGTCCAAGCAAGCAGCCGCGGCGCCACGGAGGGCATGGGGCTCGCCTCTATGCGCGAGCGCATCGAGGCGCTTGGCGGCACCTTCACCGCCGGCCCGCGTGCCGGCGCTGGCGGCTGGCGCGTGTTTGCCACCGTTCCCAAACAGCAAGGAGATGAGGCCCGATGAGGCTCATTGTTGTCGACGACGACCGGTTGGTGGTCGATTCGCTCAAGATTATCCTGGGTGCCCAGCCGCAGATCGAAGTGGTGGGCACCGGCGCCGACGGCAACGACGCGGTGGCGCTCTACGCCGAGCATACACCCGATATCGCGCTGCTCGATATCCAGATGCCGGGGCGCGACGGCCTTTCGGCAGCGCGTGAAATCCTCGAGCACGACCCCACGGCACGCGTGGTGTTCCTGACCACGTTCTCGGATGACGAGTACATTGTGTCGGCGCTCAAGCTGGGCGCCCGCGGCTATCTGATCAAAACCGATGTCGCCGCCATTCCGCCGGCACTGGCGCAGGTCATGGACGGCAAGCGCGTGCTCGAGGGCAAGGCGATCGAGGATGTTGACTTTGACGGGATGGGCGACAAAGCAGGCGCGCCCCACCGTCCCGCAGCCTTTGCCGGCCTGACCGACCGCGAATTCGAAGTCGCCGAGCTCATCGCTCGCGGCCTCGACAACAAGGAGATTGCGGCCACCGCCTATATGGGTGAAGGCACCGTACGCAACCACATCAGCTCAATCCTAGCCAAAATGGGCCTACGCAACCGCACCCAAATCGCCATCGCCTATCTGCGAGGGTAGTTGCTCGAAGACCGACTGCCCCGGCGTTACAAAATGGCTGCTACTGATTTAATGCCATTTCAAAACTATGCCGGTTTACTACGATGAATCGCCCGTCTCCGACCACAGCAAATTGCGCGCTTGCAAAACCGCAGGTAGAACGTTTGCAATATTTAGAAAAATGCAGCCATGGTCGGGAATGTCGAATTCGTCGTAGTAAACCGACATAGTTTTGTTCGGGCAGCCCCGCACGAGTGCCTCCGCCAGCCTCGCGGGACCAAAATGATCCGTTTTCTTCCGCCCGCGGAGATCGGTTGACGGTGCCCGCCACGAAATCGGCCCATCTACTACGTTTGACTCAATACCCCCGACCATATCCCCGTTTTCCAGAAAACCGCAGGCGTTCTACCTGCGGTTTTGTTTTCGGGTTTTTTGGCATGGTTGGGGGTAAGGGGCTAAACGTAGTAGATGGGCCGTTTTCGTGGCGCGCCCTCCTCC
>CAJJZO010000251.1 GCA_905197585.1 uncultured Collinsella sp. | reverse complement strand
ATGTGGGGGCGCGTGGCTGTTGCGGGCCCTGGTCCTGGCGGCGGCCTCGGCGCCTTGCGCCTGCCGCCTGGGGGGACTGCGGAGCGCGGCGGGCAGCTGCGGCGCGTTGCGCCTGCTGCCTGCGGGGACTTTGGGGTCGTGCGGCAGCTGCGGCGCTGCGTGCCTGCTGCCTTGGGTGACTTTGGGGTCGATTGGGGTTGTCTGCACAATTCGCGGTATTATGGTGCGGAGTTTTGAAAGGAGCCGCCGGTGGTCACGACGACGTTTGCTTCGCCTTTGGGCGAAATCTTGCTTGCCGCTGATGGCCGCGGTCTGACGGGGCTTTGGTTTGAGGGGCAGGAGCATTTTGGCTCCACGCTTCTCAAAGAAGATCCCGAACATGTTGAAGGCGCCGATGCAGTTTCTGGTGCTGGCGGCATGTCGTCGGTGAGTCCTGCAAATGGTGCGGCGTCTTCGGTGCTTGAGCGTTCGTGGGCTTGGCTGAATGCTTATTTTGCAGGGCAGGAACCTCGGTTTACGCCGCCGTTGCATTTGATTGGCACGGCGTTTCAGCGTGAAGTTTGGTACGAGCTGCTTTCTATTCCGCGTGGCGAGGTTGCCACTTATGGCGAAATTGCGGCTCGTGTCGCCGCCCGCCATCGTGTACCGGGAAACGAGGCGCCCGTTGTGTCCCCCCGTGCGGTGGGGGCTGCGGTCGCTCGCAACCCTGTTTCGATTATCGTGCCGTGCCATCGCGTGGTGGCGGCCGATGGTTCGCTCAACGGATATGCCGGCGGGCTCGATCGCAAGGAGTGGCTACTTCGGCTCGAGGGTGCGTACGAGGAGTAACGCTCGAGTACTTTGCCTGAAGTAGCCGACTTCGACCAAAGCTCGCTCGAGTTCGCTTTGATCAGAGCACTTAAGACCCTTGTTTTCTGTCAATAGTGCTATTTGTTCGTTGATGGATATCCGCGACTTCTGGTATTTCATTAAGCCTCTTGATAGAAAAAGAGCTGGAGTTGCGCATCGTTGAGAGGCTTTCCAGCTTTAGCAAAACAAACTTATAAGATGCGACGGGCCGCGTCAAGATAATTACCGGACGGCCTAGGAGGCGGCTGGTTGGCTGGCTTAAAACCTAGCGCGTGAGATGACGCTCCACGCTATTCAGCGCGCTTGATAGGATGACGAACCACAGTCTTAAGTTTCTCCGGTGCACATTTGCGCGGATCGGAGAGATAGATTTCGTGATGGAAACGGGTGTCTGAGAAGTCGGGGACATAGCCCTGCTCGGTCGTGTATTCATTCATAGCGCCTACGGTCGCCGGTTCGTTGTCGTAGGGCCCGGTGTGCATGCATTGAACGCAGAGGCCCTCGTCAACTTTAAGCAGCTCGACGGCAGAAAAGTCAAGTTTCTTTTTGGTCGTGGCTTCCGCGACTGCCCAGTCAAAGTCATCTCGGGTGACGAAATCGGGCAGGCGAATGCACGAGATAAAGTTGAAATCGTCCTTGCGTACATAATCGATGTCGCCGCTCGGGGAGTCTTGCCACCAGAAACCCTCGAGCGGCGGTACCACAAAGTCGAAATAGCCCTTGATACTCCTTGAGCCTTTCTTCGACATCTTGACGGTATAGGCGATGCCGTAAAGCAGCGGCAGGGCGTTTTGATACTCGCCACCTTCGGTATTTGGGTCGCCCTTTCCGCGAACGGCAACGTAGCTCATAGGCGGGACAGTTACGATGCTCGGCTTGCTTGCAGGTTTGTAGAGCTCCTTGCATTCCTTCTTAAAGTCGAACGCCATGTTGGCCGCCTTTCTGCGTATTGGCCTGCTTAGATAACGGAATCATATCATAGAAACGAACAGCTGTTCGAATGATTTTGCTGACAGATAGAGATGCGTGCGTTGTGTTTGGCGGTCGGCCTGACCCCGTCGATGATTTCTCTGCCTCCCCGGCGCCTCATCTATGGCTGTCGTTTCCCCATATAAAACCTGCCAAAATGAACCTGTCCCTTTTTGGTCGGCGTGAAATGGGTAATACTAAAGAGTTATCCGACCAGATGGGAACCGATCGATGGCCTATATCGAATTCAAAGACGTCATCAAAGCATACGGCGAGGGCGATGCCCGCATCCATGCGCTCGACGGCGCGAGCTTTACCGTTGAGCGCGGTGAGCTCGCCATTATCCTGGGCGCTTCGGGCGCCGGCAAGACTACGGCGCTCAACATCCTAGGCGGCATGG
>CAJJZO010000250.1 GCA_905197585.1 uncultured Collinsella sp. | reverse complement strand
CAGGCGGATGACCTGCGCGACGCCGTGGACGTTGCCCGTTCGCTGTCGAGCCGTGGCGATGTGATCTTACTTTCTCCTGCCTGCTCTTCGTTCGATGAGTTCTCGGGCTATGAGGAGCGCGGCCGCGTGTTTAAGGACTACGTGGCCCAGCTTGCCGCTGCAGCGAAATCACAAATGGAATAGGGGTTGCCGGTGAGAGAGGAGAGCCCCCGACAAGGTATGAGGAGGCCCGACTCGGACCGTGCTTCCTCACGTCGTATCACACCGCGTTCCAGCCGCGGCGGGCAGTCGTTTAGCGAACGCTATATTGCCGGCGTTCCCGCCCGTATCATGCGCCCCCGTTTGATATTCATGGCCTGCTTGTTTACCTTGGTATGCTTTGGCCTGCTGATGGTGTACTCGGCGTCTTCGGTCGAGGCGCTGCACGAGAATGGCTCGGCGACGTTTTTTCTGGGTCGACAGGCCGCGTTTGCCGTGGTCGGTGTTCTGGCGCTGATTGCCATCGTGCGCGTTTTGCCGGACAGCTGGTTTGGGGAGGATGTGCTCAGGATCTTCCTTATCGGCATGATAGGGCTACTGCTTCTGGTGTTCTTGGTGGGCAGCGGCAGCCGTGGCGCCACGCGCTGGCTTAACATCGCCGGTATTCAGTTCCAGCCTTCCGAGTTTTTAAAGCCATTTGCCATTGCGTATTCGGCCATCATGCTTGATCGCTTCTTTTCGCCCGGTGGCAACATCAACGAATTCCTTCGCAAGAT
The DNA here is from genome assembly GCA_905197585.1 of uncultured Collinsella sp. GTDB lineage: Bacteria > Actinomycetota > Coriobacteriia > Coriobacteriales > Coriobacteriaceae > Collinsella. The sequence continues at coordinate 1,471 of CAJJZO010000250.1, read as the reverse complement.
GGGCATCTACCTGGGCATTTCGCTCTTTCTGATCTTTATCCAGCCCGATTTCGGTACTGTCCTGATCATCCTGTTGACCCTCATGTGCATGGCGTTGTTTGCGGGTCTCGACCCCAGATTTATCATCGGCGTGCTAATCTTCGGCATTCTCGTGATCGTGATTGCGCTTGTCGCAGAGCCGTACCGTATGGTGCGTATTCAGGTTGCCTTGAACCCTTGGGCCGACGAGTATGGTGACGGCTATCAGGCCACGCTTGCCATCATGGCCTTTGCCTCGGGCGGTCTGTTCGGCCGTGGCATCGGCAACTCAACCATGAAGTACTCGTATCTGCCCGAGGCGCACAATGACTACATCCTGGCCATCATTGGCGAGGAAGTCGGTTTTGTCGGAACCGTGCTGTTCTTCTTGGTGTTTGCGATGCTGATCTACTCGGCGTTTCGCATTGCCGAGCAGGCGACCGATCGCCGGGGCGCGCTTATGGCGTCTGGCTCCGCGGTCATTCTCGCAGTGCAGTTTTTGATTAACGCGCTGGGCATCCTCAACGTGTTTCCCATGACGGGCAAACCGTTGCCGTTTATTAGCTACGGCGGTTCGTCGATTATTGTGTCGCTTATGCTTGCCGGGTTGATCCTGCGCGTTTCGTACGAGAGCGCCCGCCGCGATGAGTATGACCGCCGCCGTGAGAGCTTTGCCGTTATGGACGAGAGCACCGCCGGCGTAGCCCATGTGCGCGGTGAACGACCTTCGCGTAGCGGCTTTACCGTTCTGGATGGTTCTGCATCCGAGCCGGCAGCTCGTCCACGCCCGCGAATGGCTCCGCAAGGTCGTCCGCAGCGCCCCAGCCCTCGCAACGCGGGCGGCGGATATAATCGAATCGATTTGAACTCGGACCCGTCGGCGCGTCTGCGTACCGACGACCAGGGACCGCGTGTACGAAGGGACTACCATGACCGATAAAATGACCGTTGCTATTGCAGCCGGCGGCACGGCAGGACACATCAACCCCGCGCTCGCCTTGGCCGAAGAACTGCGTGACCGTGGCCACCACGTTGTGTTCGTGGGCCAGTCGCGCAAGCTCGAGGGTCGTCTGGTCCCCGAGGCTGGGTTTGATTTTGTGCCCATTACGGTCACGGGCTTCGCCCGCTCCCGTCCTTGGCCGGCGCTGACCTCGCTGTGGCGTGTCAACAAGGCCAAACGTGCGCTCGCCAGTCATTTCTCAAAGGTCGGCAAGCCCGATGCCGCCATTGGTTTTGGTGCCTATGTCGAGGTTCCGCTGCTGGGGTGGTGCAAGGGCGCGGGCGTTCCGTATCTGCTGCATGAGCAGAACTCTGTTCCGGGCCTGGCCAACAAGATGATGAACTCCCACGCCGCCCGCGTGTGCATCTCGGTGCCGGCAGCGCGTTCGGTCTTTGAGCGCGAAGGTGACCCTGGCCACGTGCTCATGACCGGCAACCCCGTACGTCGCTCGGT
>CAJJZO010000249.1 GCA_905197585.1 uncultured Collinsella sp. | reverse complement strand
GGCCCGTCCTCGGCGTCGCCCTGATCGCAATCATCATCGGCATCGACAAGTACGACCTGCTGGGCCTTGGTGGCGCCCAGTCCCAGCTTTCTGTGGAAGGGGATGAGGACGATGACTTCTAATTCCGAGAACCAGATTACTCGCTCCGACCTCATTAAGAGCGCCGTGAACACCGGCGCCCTGGGCATGGAATTCTCCTGGACCTACTACAAGCAGATGAACATTGCCTTCTGCCTGATGGTCGCCAACATGCTCAAGAAGATCTATGCCGGCCGTCCCGATGATTACGCCGAGGCCTTGCACCGTCACAGCGCATTCTTCAACATCACCCCGCAGCTCGCTCCCTTCGTGGGCGGCATCGCGATGGCCATGGAAGAAAAGGTCGCTCGTGGCGAGGTTGAGCCCGAGAGCGTCAACGACATCAAGGCCGCCCTCATGGGTCCGCTTTCCGGCCTGGGTGACTCCTTCTTCCTGTCCACCCTGCGCGTCGTCGCCGCTGCCGTGGGCATCAGCCTGTGCCAGGCCGGCAACGTCTTTGGCCCCATCGCCTTCCTGCTCGTCTACAACATCCCGGCGTTCCTGATTCGTATCTTTGGCGCTATCAAGGGTTATGAGCTAGGCATTGGCTTCCTCGACGAGGCTCAGAAGACCGGCCTGATGCAAAAGATCATGGCCTGCGTCGGCATTGTCGGCGTTATGGTCGTCGGCGCCATGAGCAAGGACATGTTCTGGGCTTCGTTGCCCATCGCCATTGGTCAGGGCGACTCCGCCCAGACTCTCCAGGACATCCTGGACGGCATCATGCCCGGTATGCTCGGTATGGCCGCCTTCTGGCTCTACTACTGGCTGCTCTCCAAGAAGATCAACCCGATGGTCCTGATCCTCTGCACCATGGTCGTGGGCATCATCGGCGCTTACTTTGGCGTGCTTGCCTAATATGTTCGAATCGCGCTTCCATCGCGTCTAACGGTTGCGTCGATCTTTGGGGGGCTTGTCGCATCTGCGACGGCCCCCTGTTTTTTAAAACTCCGTACGAAAGGGGAGGGCTATGGTCGTACCCGAGCTTTCGCTCATGAACATCAACCATCGTTACTACAGCATCGAGACGTTTTTTAAGGCTGCAGGTGAGGCCGGCTATCGCAATATCGAGCTGTGGACCGGCTCGATGCACCTGTATGTGGATTGCCATGAGCACGATTCGGTGGATAAGATTCGCGATCTTGCCGCCCAATACGGTATCAAGATCGTGTGCGTGTGCCCCGAGCAGAACAATCCCAAGCCGTGGAACGTCGCGGTGCGCGGTGAGGCGGGCCAAAAACGCATCCTCTCGTACTTTAAGAATGTGATCGACGTTGCCGTTGAGTTGGGCGTGCCGCAGATTCTGGTGACGAGTGGTTGGGCCTATCTGGACGAGCCAGCTGAGGACGCCTGGTCCCGCAGCGTCGCCATGCTGCGCTCGGTGTGCGACTACGCCGATACGCGCGGTATTCGCGTCGCGCTCGAGGCACTGCAGCCGTCGGAGTCCGTGCTGGTCAATACGGCACAGGATGTCGCGCGCATCCTCGAGGCGGTCGATCGCCCCAACCTGAAGGCATGCATCGACTTTGGCGCCATGGAAGTTGCCGGCGACACAATCGACGGCTACTTTGAGGTTTTGGGCGACAAGATCGTCCACACCCACTTTGTCGATGTGGGCGGTGGCACGACGCATCTTGCCTGGGGCGACGGCGAGCGTGATATGCGTGCCGACCTCGAGGCACTCATGCGCCACGGCTATACGGGCTATGTCTCGGCCGAGACGTGTGACGGCCGCTACTATCAGGATCCGTCCAAGGCGACGACTCAGGTTATCGAGATGTATCGCCGTGTGACAGCGGAGATGGAAGCCGAATAACTAAACTGCGCGGTTGCGCCGGAAACGCTTGGGCGGGTCTGGCGCAACGCTTTTATAGCTGGCGAGTTGTGGGGAGCCCGTTGGCAGTAGCGCTCGAAATAGACAACTATTGGCGTTGTAATACCACTCGGGCGAGGAAACCGACCGTTCGCCGCAAATCTCCGTGAGTTTGGATTGGTATTAAATAACAAGCAATCGTATGGCTATAATTGGTATCAGCAAGAAGCGCGATGTATAGAATTGCGCACATGTGATGGGAGGACACACATGAAGGAGACCGAGAAGATCGAGATCATGCACTTCGACCAGGAGGGCTACCTCGAGGACGGCAGGAACGTCTACGA
>CAJJZO010000248.1 GCA_905197585.1 uncultured Collinsella sp. | reverse complement strand
CGCGAGATGTCGATCATCGAAGATTCAATCGTCTTTCTAGATGAGGGCAACGAGTTTATCTACTCAAAGGACTTCGCCAAAGCCGTCAACGGCTCGTCCAACTATTATGTTCTGATATCTCGTCGCGATGCCAACGAGCTCCCCTACAGCGTTGATGAGATCCTGAAGCTAGTCAACACGACAAGTAAAACAATCAATGGCCGCAAGAGCGACAGGCGCTTCTACTCGGTGACCAAGCCGCTATATGACCACACGGCAAGTATGCTGTATCAGGATCTAAATGTTGGATTCGAGGTACCCGACGCCGTAGTTGTCGAGGATAGCAAATCTGGCTATCAATTCTACGACGCTCTTTGCAACCGGCTCAGGATCCCCTGCTATACCGCCACCGGCGTAGCAAATCTAAAGCGGACAATTCACGAATGCCCCGAGCAAAACGTTCTTGCCATTGGAGACGGCGCAGCGTTTGGTCCCTACATCGAAAAGGTGCTCGGACAGCGCGTTTACAAGAACGTTCGCTTGTTCCTCCCGGAATCATTTGAGTGGACACTTCTGCAATCTGGCCTCATCCCCAGTAACGACATTCCAAAAATCCTCAAGGATCCTTCGAGCTATATCGAAAGCCGAGACTACCTAAGCTGGGAGCGATTCTTCACCGACGTATTGATCAAGTACTCGACATGCACTCGCTACGCCTACAGAAAGGCGAAGCTCAACGAGCAGTACCTAAAGCCGCAGGCAATGAATGCCGTATCGAAAGTCTTACCGGAGTGTTTGAGGACGAATCAGCAGATTCTTTAAATCATCTAGAAACCGGGGCTATGCACATGAGCTGAAGCTGCTGAAAGAAAGCCTACAACGCGCCTGCTACACTAATCCTTGGAACAGAATTATCAGGTTTATTTGTCCCAAATCTTAAGTAACTGTTTGATTGCATACAAAGGAGCACATCCATGTCCCAGTACGATTACCTCGTCGTCGGCGCCGGCCTCTCGGGCGCCGTCTTAGCCAACGCCGCCAGGCGCGCCGGCAAGTCGGTCCTGGTCATCGACCGCCGCGACCACATCGCCGGCAACGTCTACACCGAGGACGTCGAGGGCATCCAGGTCCACCGCTACGGCGCGCACATCTTCCACACCTCCATGAGGGACGTCTGGGACTACGTCAACCGCTTCGCCGAGTTCAACAACTACGTCAACTCGCCGGTCGCCAACTTCCACGGCAGCATGTACAACATGCCCTTCAACATGAACACCTTCGCCAAGATGTGGCCGGGCGTCGTCACGCCTGCCGACGCCAAGGCCAAGATCGCCGAGCAGGTGGCCGCCGAGAACATCGGCGAGCCGGCAAACCTCGAGGAGCAGGCGCTGTCGCTCGTCGGCCGTGACATCTTCGAGACGCTTGTGAAGGGTTACACCGAGAAGCAGTGGGGCCGCGACTGCAAGGACCTGCCCGCCAGCATCATCAAGCGCCTCCCCTGCCGCTTCACCTACGACAACAACTACTTCAACGACCGCTACCAGGGCATCCCCATGGGCGGCTACACCAAGATGGTCGCCAACATGCTCGAGGGCGTCGAGGTGCGCTGCGGCGTGGAGTACAAGGAGCTGGCCGCCGCCGAGCCAGATATCGCCGCCAGGACGATCTACTGCGGCCCCATCGACGCGTTCTACGACTTTAAGCTGGGCACGCTCGAGTACCGCAGCCTGCGCTTCGAGACCGAGACGCTCGACGAGGCCGACCACCAGGGCGTGGCCGTGGTCAACTACACAGAGCGAGAGGTCCCCTATACCCGCATCATCGAGCACAAGCACTTCGAGTTCGGCACGCAGGACAAGACCGTCATCACGCGCGAGTACCCGGCGGACTGGAAGCCCGGCGACGAGCCCTACTACCCCATCAACGACGCCAGGAACGAGGCCCTGTACAGGCAGTACGAGGAGCTGGCGGCGCAGGAGGGCGACGTGGTCTTCGCCGGTCGCCTGGGCGGCTACAAGTACTACGACATGGACAAGGCCATCGCCGCCGCCTTCGAGCTCGTCCGCAACGAGCTGGGCGCGGAGCCGACGGAGGCGTAAAGGACAAGAGACCCCAAGTCACTACTAAATGACTCTATAGACTGGCGAAGATGTTACGACTTTACTAGCAAATCATCGCTCGGATTGTTCAAAAAGATAATTCCATTGAAAGGAGTATCCAATGCTCAACATTATCAAACAATTTTTGCCAGCATCATCCAGATCGCTTCACGCTATGCA
>CAJJZO010000247.1 GCA_905197585.1 uncultured Collinsella sp. | reverse complement strand
GTAGGGAGGGTTGTGTCTTGAAGAGTCATCTGAACATATTGAGCTGTCTGCAGGGTGCCGGTGCCCTACCGTTTGCGGACGAATTGCTACCGTTTGCCGAGTGGGCGGCACGCGAGGCGCTCGAGGCATTGTCGCCAACACGATGTGCCGGCTGCGAGCGCGCCGGTGCGCTTATTTGCCAAGACTGCCTGGCCGCGCTCGCGCTCATCGACCCGCGGCATAGCTGCATTCGATGCGGCGCCCCGTTTGGGGATTTGCTGTGCACTGAGTGTTCGGTCGAGGGCACGTCCTCGGCAATGGCGGAGGCGCTCGACCGCTGCCTGGCGTGCGCCGTCTATGCGCATCCGCTGCCGCGCATCATTAAAGCGTACAAGGATGCGGGTGAGCGACGTCTGGCCCCGTATCTGGCGGAGCTGCTCTACGATACCGCCCTGCATGCCCAGGTCGTAGCGCCCGATCGCTACGGAGGTGTGCTGTCCGGTGCGGATGCGGTGGTGTTTGTGCCTGCGACGGCGGCAGCGTTTCGGCGTCGTGGTTTTGATCATATGGAGGCTATCGCGCGCCCATTTTGCGAGCTGTCGGGTGTTCCCCTGCTCGATGCTCTCGTCAAGTACGGGCATGGCGACCAGCGCGAACTCGGTCGTGAGGAGCGCCGCGAGCGTGCCCAAGGCATGTACGAGACGGTTGAGGATGTGCACGGCCGCCGCCTGCTGCTTATCGATGACGTTATCACCACGGGCGCGACGATGGCCGCGGCTTCGACGGAACTCAAGCGCGCCGGCGCCGCAGCAGTCGATGGCCTCGCTATCGCACGCGTTTGGTAGGGGTGATTCATGTGGCGGTAAAGATTGAGCGGCGCAACGAGCCGACAGGCGAACAGCTAGCGGCTTCCATAATTCTGACCGGCGCCTCGGCGCTGCGCATGATGCGCGCCGAGCGCCGGCAGATGGGCTATATCAGCTGGAAGGACCTTAATCCCGATGAAGAGCGCCGTGTGCTGCGCACATCGTCGCCCTCGACCGAGGACATCTATCTTCCCGATTTGGTGCGGATTGGGGCCGCAAGCGGCGAGGTGCAAGAGGATTTGTGCTTGCTGGTAGGGTCTGCAGCGCAGCGCCGCCGTATTCTTGGCGTGAGCTGGTCCGTATGCTCCGAGTTGCCCGCCGGCTCGATTCTAGAGGTGGAACCGGGGGTGTACAGTCTATCTCCCGAGGCCCTTTGCGTAGCCGTCGCGCGCGAGGTCGGCTGCATCCAGGCATTTGCCCTGGCCCAGGAGCTGTGCTCTAAGATTTCACTGAGTGACCGCGGGAAGTATCTGCCTCCCTACACCTCGCCTGTCGTGAACAAATTGGCAAAGGACAAAGACCAGCCGCCAGATGTCGGTTACTTTGAGGTCGAGTCCGTGCTGACACCCGATTGCCTGGTAGATTACCTCGCGGCATGCAAGGGGAGCGCGGCCAAGCAGCTGCGGCGGCTGTGTCCCTATCTGTCGGAAAACCTGCGTTCACCCATGGAGTGCATCATGCTTGCCATGTTTTCGCTTCCGTTTTCCTATGGCGGATTTGCCTGTGGTCCCTTTAAGACCGACTACAAGATCGAGTTCAACGACCGTGCACAGGCGATCTCGGGGATGCCGCATGCGGTTTGCGATGCCTTTCAGGAAGCAGCCCGGTTTGACTTGGAATACAACGGTGAGCTGGGCCATTCCTCTCGGAGGGGACGTATCCATGATGAAAAGCGCAACACGGGCTTGATTACTATGGGAATCGAGGTCGCGACGGTCAACAACGAAATGCTCTGTGACATGGAAGCGATGGAAGCACTCGCATGGCGCATCCACCAGCGTATGCGAAAGCGGTACCGGAATCGTGTCGATGCCCGCAGGAAAAAGCAAGAGGCGCTGCTTAACACGCTGCGGGCGTGTTTTGGGCTTAAACCCGCCTAACAATGCTCTGAAACAGGGAGTTGGATATATGCTCTGGCCAAAATATAGCAAATATGAGTACTGCTACAAATTCAGTAACAGTAAAATCAGGGATTTTGGGACTGGAAGATGGGGTAAATTAGAAAGTTATTAAACAAATGTGGAATATCCTGGCATCAATCTGACGTTATAGAGCGTGAAAACAGCTTGCAGAGCCAAAAACTCCTGCTACTAAATTGGTAACAGTACTCATATTTGCTATTTTTTGGCCACGGCACCCTGAGACGGGAGCTCCGGGCGGTCGCGCGCGCAGACGTGGTGTAAGAGTGTCCTGAGGTCCGTCGCTGCAAGTCCCGATGTTACTCCTTCTTGAGGC
>CAJJZO010000246.1 GCA_905197585.1 uncultured Collinsella sp. | reverse complement strand
GCATCTCTTGGAGTTTGTCAGCCACGGCGTGACCCAGGCTCTCATGGCTTTCGGGCATCATATGCAGATAGTCGATATCGCCCGGCTCGGCAAAATCGGCGGCATTCAAAAAGTCGCAGCCAAACTGTTCGGCAACATACGCATAGTATTCGGCAAAATGCTCCGAGGCCTCGACGGAGTGCTCGTCAAAGTCGGTCATATACACATCGGCGATCTGCGGCTTGATCTTGATAGGCGCCATCAGCAGAATGCGCGGGCAGGGCGCGGCTTCGGTCCAGGGAAACGCACGGACAGCGCGGATCAGCGCCATGGCACCGCGGGAGATATCGGCAGCCCCCACGCCAAAGACCGTCTTGCAGTCGTTGGTGCCCAGCATAATCACGATCGCATCCAGCGGCTTATGGGCCTCGAGCAGCATCGGCAACGCGCGAATACCGTTGAGATTAGTATCCAGATGGCACATATCGTCGCGCACCGTCGTGCGGCCGTTTAAGCCTTCCTCAATTACGTGCCAGTCCTCGCCCAGGTCACGCTGTGCCACGCCGCACCAGCGCACATCGTGCGCATAGCGCACCGCGGTGCCATCGCGCATACCTGCCGGATCGTAGCCATAGGTATTGCTGTCACCAAAGCACAGAACGTTTTTCATCTTAAGCCCTTCCTTTAGTAAAAAGCCGACGGGAGCAGCCCTCCCGCCGGCTCGACCTATCTGTCGGCACGTACCGATTACAGGTACTTGCGCCAATCGTCCTCGTCCTCATCGTCCTCGGCGGCAGCCTGGGCCTGCTCGGCGGCGCGAGCAGCCGCAGCGCGAGCGGCAACCTGGGCATAGGACTCCTCGTTGCGCTCGGGGAAGTTTGCCAGCACGTGCTCGAACTTGGCAAAATCCTCGTCCCAGCGCGTAGAGGGCACGGCAAAGAAGACCTGCTTGACCTTAAAGTCGCCCGACGCGAGCTCCTTACGGAAGAGCTCGGCCACGGTCTCGGCATCAAAGCCGTTGTTGTCGCAGCCCCAAGCGCCCAGCACGAGCTTCTCGCGACCCAGCTCGTCGCAGATGGCAAGCACGAAGCGGATACGATCGCGCAGGGCGTCCAGCAGGGCATCGTCACCCACGCGATACTCCTGGCGAGCGCGCTTGGCGTTGGGCGCGGCGGCAACGATCACGTCGGCGTATGCGTGCACGTGGTTGCGGTCGAAGCGCACCGCAGGCACCACCAGCGCACGGTTGCGGTAAAGCTCGCAGTTGATGTTGCGGCGACGGTTCTCGCCGTACCACTTGCGCTGCTTGTCGAGCACGTTGTATAGGTACGAATCGGCGCAGAGCGTCGCCTCCTGGCCCAGGTAGCCCTGGATATAGCCGCCACCCGGATTGGTGAACGAGGCAAAGGCGAGCACGGCCATGTCGCAGAACTGCGCGTAGCCTCGGCCGTTATCCAGAATGGTCTGTGTGGCAGAGGCGTCGAGCACGGTGACCTCGGGCAGGACCGGAGTGGGCTTTTCGGCGGCAGGCGCTGACTCGGTCTCCGTGGCCTCCTCGGCGGGTGCAGGCTCGGCCGCAACCTCGGTCTCGGCGGATGCAACCTCAGCGGCCTCGACCTCGGGCTCCTCGGCGGCCTCAGACTCCTCGGCAACCTGTTCCTCGGCAGCGTCGGCCGCGTGGGCCTTGGCCTTCATCGCCGCGATAAATCCGGCAGGCATGCCATCGAACTCGCGCACGCCGGCAAGCGAGCGCTCGATATCCTTGGCGCACGCTTCGGACACAGTCGCCACGTGACGCTCGGCGGCCTTGGCACGGGCCTCGCGCTTGGGATTGGGCTGCCCTGCGCGATTGGGTCTGCGGTTACGGTTCCTGTTGTCGACGTCTGCCATAAGTGGTCACCTTTCTCGGTCTCTGCCGCTATCGGCTTTTCCATCCATGATACCCCGCCGTGTACAAAAAAGACGGCCCCGAAGGACCGCCTTCCGTATCGATTTACACGTGCGGCAAGCACCGCTGCAATTTGGCACTAGTCGCGACGACCAAGGATGTTCAGGATGCGCAGGAACACGTTGATGATGTCCACGAACAGGTTGGATGCCATGAGCACGGCGTTGGGCAGCGTGGGCGGCACCGTCGTGGCCACATAGGTGTCGTAGCCAATAAAGCCAGCGAACACCACGATCACGATCAGGTCGGTGATGGACTGCGAGACGCCCATAAACATCAGCACGATCTCGACCAGAATCGTAGCAAGCAGGATGCCAAAACCAATGCCGTACACACGCTGGAAGAACTTGGGGAAGGTCACGCCCAGCGCACCAAAGACAAAGGTGATGGCGGCCGTGGCGATAAAGGCAGTGTTGATGGTGGGCAGGTC
>CAJJZO010000245.1 GCA_905197585.1 uncultured Collinsella sp. | reverse complement strand
GAGACAAGACGACGACGACGGCCGACGAGCATGAGCAGGCCACGACGGGTGTGGAAGTCCTTCTGGTGGGACTTCATGTGCTCGGTCAGCTCCTTGATGCGCTCGGACAGGATGGCGACCTGAACCTTGGGGTTGCCGGTGTCGACCGGGGTGTTACCGAACTGGGCAGTCAGCTCCGCCTTGCGCTCTTTGGAAACAGTCATTGTTTCACCTTTCGTTTTGCGTCGCCCACGGGCGACTCGATTCGCCTCGGACTGGGAAGCCGCCGGTGGAGCGAACAACCAAGGTCGAGGTACCAACAGGTCGGTATGTTACCACAAGCAGCCCGCGCCTGCGCATCATCACCGACCCAACATGAATTCCATCGCGCGGAGGCGCTGATCGGTGTGCGTCGCAGCCCAAACATGCGAAAGCCCGAGCAGGAATGCCGCCGTATGCGGGTCGATTCGCTCGGCCATGAGCGCATCGAAGGTCATGGACATGAGGGCGCGCAGCCATGCGGTCTCACCGGTCGACACCAGTTCGGCACCTGGAACGCTCGACGCGCACGACCCGCACATGAGACCGCCCGCCTGGGCTGAAAAATACGACAGCATGGGGTCTCCGCACAGCACGCAGGCCGAAAAATCTGGTCGATAGCCAATGTGCGACAGCAGCTTAAAGACATATGCCGCCACAAGTAGGTCCATATGCGCCGTGTCAAGCCCGCTGCCCACCAGGGCAAGCGCTCGCTGCGTGATGGCAAAGGTAAACGGGTCCTCGGCGTCCTCGAACGAGCACACGCGCGCAACCTCGGCGATCGCGCTTGCGGCGCAGGTCGTCTCGTAATCGGGCGCAGCGCCGAGCGGCGCCTCCATAAGCTCGGCCTGGGAAACCACGTCGAGCGACCGTCCATGCGCGAGCAGCATATCAACGGTACAGAACAGCTCGCAGCGCGCAGACAGGCGCCCACCGGGTTTGCGGGCGCCCTTTGCCACGGCACGAACCTGCCGCCCCCGCTCGTCAAGCATCGTCAAGATCAGGTCGGTCTCTTTGAGCTTAGTCTTATCGAGCACGACCACTTTCGTGCGATATGTCCGGGAGCCTGCCATGCGCGCCGCGCGTCCTTAGTCCTCGGCGTTATAGCCAAAGCGGCGAATCTGGGCCTCGTCGTCACGCCAGCCGGCCTTGACCTTCACGTCCAGCTCCAAAAAGACCTGCGTGCCAAAGATGCGCTCAAGATCGCGACGGGCGTCGATACCGATATGCTTGATCATCTCGCCGCCCTTGCCGATGATGATGCCCTTTTGGCCCTCGCGCTCGACGTAAATGGTGGCGTGCACGCGCAGCACCTTCTTGGTCTGCTCAAGCGCATCGCAGATCACGCCAACGGAGTGCGGAATCTCATCACGAGTGCGGCGCAAGACCTTCTCGCGCACAAACTCGGCAACGAGCGTCTCATCGGAAGCGTCGGTACCCATGTCCTCGGGGAACCAACGCGGACCCTCGGGCAAAAAGTGCGCAACGGTCTCGATAAAGGCATCGACGTTGAAGTTCTTGACCGACGACGTCACGATCTCATCGTCATATTCCATGAGCTCGTGGGCAGCCTTAAGCTGCTCCATGACCTGTGCGGGGTCGGCCTCATCGGCCTTAGTGAGCACCAGAACCTTCTTGGAACGGGCGCATCTGACGCGCTCGGCAACCCAAGCGTCTCCCCTGCCGATAGGTTTGGTGGCATCAATCAAAAACGCGACGACGTCAACATCGTTCAGCTCGAACAACGCACTCTTGTTGAGCTCGGAACCCAGACCGTCCTTGGGCTTGTGGATACCCGGGGTATCGACAAAGACCAGCTGGTAGCCGGGACGGTTAACGACGGCGCGCATGCGGCGGCGGGTCGTCTGGGCCACCGGCGAGGTGATGGCGACCTTTTTGCCATAGCAGGCATTAAGCAGCGTGGACTTGCCGGCGTTGGGACGACCGACCACGGCCACAAAACCGCTGCGGAAACCGGGTTCCACGTCACCAAAGCCCATAGGACCGTCGTCCTCGTCGCACAGGGCGTCGAGCTCCTCATCGCTCATGCCCTCAAACGGGTCGAACTCCTCGGCCTCGTCAAACGAATCGGCACCTTCAGCCTCGTCCAGGACCTCGTCGTCCAAAATCTCATCGGCAGGCTGCATATTGTCGGACATGGGAATCCCTTTCTAAATAAAGCCGAGCGCGTGGGCAAATACCAGCAAGCCCACAATGATACAAAGAGTAATCAAGCCATCGCTCGTAGCGCTTAGTTATGTAATTATTTACTGCTTCACTTGCCATATGCATAAAGATTTTATATATTTGCTGTTCCTAATAGCAATACAAAGCTTTATGCT
>CAJJZO010000244.1 GCA_905197585.1 uncultured Collinsella sp. | reverse complement strand
CATGCGCTGCTCGGCGAGCTTGTCGATGCCATCGCGCGCCGTGATGGGGCGGCCCTTGTGGGCGAGCTCGTCGAGCTTGCGGTTGAGCATCACAATCTGGCTGTTCTGGTGCAGCAGCGGATAGTTCTCGTCACGCGTGACCACGCCGCCGCCGGTGGAAAGCACCAGGCCGCTGCGCTTGGAGATGTCGGCCAGCGCCGCCGTCTCCTGTTCGCGGAACGCCGCCTCGCCGCGCTCGACGATAAAGTCGGCGCAGGGCATGCCTAGACGCTCCTCAAGTGCGCGATCCAGGTCGATGTGCTCGCGACCCGTGAGCTGGGCGATCTGCTCGCCTACGCGGGTCTTGCCCGAACCCGGCATACCGATCAAGGCGATGTTCTGCTCGCGGCGAGACAGGCGCTCCGTTACGTTCAAGATGCGCTCGCGCGGGGTGACTTGGCCGGTGTAGCGCTCGACAGCCTGTGCCGCCTGGGCAACAAGCATAAGCAGGCCGCCGACGCAGGGGATGCCGCGGCGCTCGGCCTCGAGCATTAGACCCGTGCGGGCGGGGTTGTAGACGATGTCGATGACGCCCTCGAGCGCATCGAGGCCTTCGAGCGTGCAGGGAGCGTCGGGGCAGTGGGGGAACATACCGGCAGGCGTACAGTTGACGAGCAGCGCGGCATCGGATTGCTGGGAGCTGTTGCCGTAGTTGACCTCGCTCGTGCGGCCCACGGACACCACGGTGGCGCCCAGGTCGCCGAGCACCATGCTGGCCGTGGTGCCGGCACCACCGGTGGCGCCAAGCACGAGGACCTTCTTGCCGGCAACCTCTACGCCCAACTCCTCGACCAGGCACTGAAAACCAAAGTAGTCGGTGTTGTCGCCGCGCAGACGACCGTCAGGTAGGCGTGTGATGGTGTTGACGTTGCCCATGCGCTCGGCCAGCGGACTCAGCTCGTCCAGGTATTCCATGACGGCGCGCTTGTAGGGGATGGTCACGTTGGCGCCCTCCCATTCGTCGCCCGTCATAAAGGTCGCGAGGTCCTCGGGCTCGCGCTCAAAACGCACGTACTCGAGTCCCGCGAGTTCCTTGTAGATGGTCGGGGTGTAGCTGTGGCCCAGCACACGGCCCAGCACGCCGTAGGGGCGGGTTGCGGCGACATCGGTCATCTAGAGCACCTCCGTGTAACTGCCAAAGTAGGTGAAGCTCTCGCACACGTCGTCGATGGAATCGAGCAGGTCGTCGAGGGCCTTGCTGCCAAAGGGGCAGTCCAGGTCAAAGTAGAACATAAACTCAAAGTCGTGCCCGGGGATGGGGCGGCTTTCGAGCTTGATGAGGTTGATGTTGAGCGCGTAAAAGCGCTCGAGTACGCGATAGAGCGCGCCCGGCTCATTGGCCGTGGTGATCATGAGCGAGGTGCGGTTGGCACCGGGGTAGACGCGCGGCTCGCGGCTGATGACGACGAAGCGCGTATAGTTGTTGTCCGAATCCTGGATGTTAGGTTCCAGCACCTCCAGACCGTAGAGCGCCGCGCAACTGCGCGAGGCGATGGCAGCGACGTCGGTGCGTTCGGAGTTGGCGACCATCTCGGCCGACATGGCCGTGTTGGGGTACTTGGTGGCGTGCAGGCCGTGGGCCTCGATAAAGCCGGCGCACTGGGCGATGGCTTGGCCATGGCTGTAGACCTCGCGTACGTCTGCGAGCTTGGTGCCGGGCTTGACGAGCAGGTTGTGATCGATCTTGAGGCGCAGCGAACGCACGATGTGGAAGTCGAACTGGGCAAGCAAGTCGTAGACGGCGTTGACCGAGCCGGCGGTGGAGTTCTCGATGGGCAGCACGCCAAACTCGCAGAAGCCGTCGCGCACGGCGCGCATGACGCCCTCGAAGGTCTCAAAGAACGCGATGTCGGGCACGTCGAAGAGCTTGCACGCGGCGATTTGGCTGTAGGCGCCTTCCACGCCCTGGCAGGCAACGGAGGCCGTTTGAGGGAAGGGCGTGTCAAAGGCCGTGGCCGTGGCATGGGCCTTTTGCGACACCGTGATGCCCTTGAGCTCGTTGATGTAGCGCTGCTGCTCGGCCTTGCTCATGCTCATGAGGAGACGAAACAGGGCGATGGTCTGGGCCTCGTAGCGCTCGGGCGCGCGGCCGGTGAGGTTGTTGAGTTTGGAGCGCTCGCGGGCGGGGTCGAAGACGGCCTTGCCCATCTCGATTTTTGACTTGGCGACCTCGGTGGCAATGTCCATACGCTCGACAAAGCTGTTGAGGAGCGTGGTGTCGATGCCATCGATGGCCTGGCGGATGTCAGCAAGGTCCATAGGGACCCCTTTCGTGAATCATTGCCCGGGGTGGGCGGGTTAGCGCTGGGCTGCGTCCTCGAGGAGGGCGTCCCAGATGGCGAGCG
>CAJJZO010000243.1 GCA_905197585.1 uncultured Collinsella sp. | reverse complement strand
TTGCACGCTTGGCCAGCGGATGGAGCTCCTGGGGCGCGAGGTCGACGATGGCCTCCATGGCGGTATTGCAAAGCTCGCCGTGGATCACCAGGCCGCAACAGATGATAATCGTGGCCCACTCGGCAATGTCGAGCCCCACGATGCAGCCTGCAATGACGGTGCACACGCCCGCCACGAGCATGACCTTAATGTTGCGCTCGGTCTTGACGGCGGTGACGAAGCCCTCCATAGCGTAAGAAAACGACTTTAAGAAGGACGGATGGTCCTTGTTCGATCCGGGAATCATAGACGGCTCCTAGTCGTGGGCGTGGTTGGTGATGGGGCCGACGTGGACTAGCTTGGGGTCCTCGCCGCGCTCGAGCGCCAAATCGCGCAGGATGGCGTCCTCGCGGGCCTCCATGACCTCGGCCTCGTCGTCCTCTATGTGGTCATAGCCCAGCAGGTGCAGCATGCCGTGTACGAGCATCAGACGGCACTCGTCAGCGGGGCTATTGCCAAAACCGGGGGCCTGACGGGCAATAACCTGCGGGGCCAAGATAATATCGCCGAGCTCGAGCGTCTCATCGACGGGAATGTCATCGTCAAAGGCCGAATCGCACTCAAACGAGAGTACATCGGTGGTGCGATCGATACCGCGCCACTCGTGGTTGAGCTCGTGCATCTCGTCCTCGTCGACATACGAAAGGGAAATCTCGACTTCACGCTCAACGCCCTCGGCGGCAAGCACGACCTCGCAGATGTGCTCCACCTCCTGCGCATCGAGCAGCGTATCGAGCTCGGCATCGTTGCTGATCAATACACTCAACGGGACTCCTTTCGGTCGCGCGGGCGCTGCTCGCGCACGTCATCATAAGTGTCGTATGCCTCGACGATACGTCCCACCAAGGCATGGCGCACCACGTCGGCGCGCTCGAGGTGCGAAAATGCGACATCGTCGACACGGCCCAAAATCTGCTCAACGTCGGCAAGACCGCCACGACGACCCACCAGGTCGCGCTGGCTCAGGTCGCCGGTAATCACAAACTTGGAGTTAAAGCCCAAGCGCGTCAGGAACATCTTCATCTGCTCAGGCGTGGTATTTTGCGCCTCGTCGAGCACCACGAAGGCATCGCTCAGCGTGCGGCCGCGCATGTAGGCAAGCGGGGCGATCTCGATCACGCCACGCTCCATAAGCTCATCGGTGCGCTCGCGATCCATCATGTCAAAAAGGGCGTCGTAGAGCGGACGCATGTAGGGATCGATCTTTTCCTCGAGGGTGCCGGGCAAAAAGCCCAAGTTCTCCCCCGCCTCGACAACCGGACGCGTCAAGATCAGCCGGCCCACCTCGTGGCGCTTGAGCGCGGCAACGGCGAGCGCCATGGCCAGATAGGTCTTACCGGTGCCGGCAGGACCCAGGCCAAACGTGATGGTATGCGTGCGGATGGCATCCACATAGCGCTTTTGGCCCAGCGTCTTGGGGCGAATGGCACGGCCGCGATACGAAAGCAGCACGTCATCGCGAAGCGACGTAGCCTCGTGCTCACCGTCGCGCAAGACGGCCAGGCAGCGAGAGACATCGTCGGCAGACAGTGTGCGCCCGGCGGCCGCCTCGCGAAAAGCATGCTCGAAAAAGCGCGCCACGAGCTCAACCTCATCCGGGTCACCGCCCACGGCGATGCTGTCACCACGGGCAACCACGTGGGCGCGAACCAGGCCCTCGAGCGTGCGCAGAACGCCGTCACCAGCGCCCAGCACACGAGAGGGGTCAATTCCCTCGGGAACGGTAAGTCTAATCTTCGAGGCTTCCATGAACCTCCCTGCGTGCATGGACCAGGCCGGAATCATCGACTCCGATGATAGCAACATCGAGCAGGCACGGGGCCGTGAGTCCACGGGTATCGTCAAGGCGGGCATGATGGAAGGAGCCGAGCGTCAGGTTGTCGCCATACTCGAGCACGGCACGCTCGACGGAGCCCACGCGGCGACGGGCGTCGGCAACGGCGAGCTCCTGGGCCGCCGCGCGCATGCGACGGCTGCGCTCAGACATGACCTCGGGCGCCACCTGGTCGGGCATATCGGCCGCCAAGGTGCCGGGGCGCTTGCTGTAGCGGAACACGTGCATACGCGAGAAGCCCACGCGACGGCAGAGCGCCAGCGACTCCTCAAACTCCTCGTCCGTCTCGCCGGGAAAACCGACGATGAGGTCCGTGGACAGGGCAATGTCGGGGCGGGCGGCGCGGAGGCCTTCCACAAGCGTCATGTAGCGGGCCATGTCGTACTTGCGGTTCATGCGGGCCAGCACGCGATCCGATCCGGCTTGGAGCGGCAAGTGCAGGCGCGGGCAGAGGTTCGGAACTTCCCCGAACATGGCGATGACCTCTGGGGAGAGATCTTTAGGATGCGGAGTCACGAAACGCAGCCGGGCGAG
>CAJJZO010000242.1 GCA_905197585.1 uncultured Collinsella sp. | reverse complement strand
CGCGCGTCCGTGACACTTCCGCATGTCGGAGGGAAGGAGACCAGGTGCGTAGGAATTCCATTTTCACGAAACGGTGGGTGAAGGGAAGCGCGGTTCTCGTCGCAACAGCGGCGACTCTCGTGTTCGCCAGCCCCCAGCAGGCGATTGCCACGCCGCTCAAGGGCGTCGACTCGGCGACCGTTTCCCAGTCAGCCTCGAACGTCGTCGACATCGATTTCGCCGACGGCATTAAGGGGCGTATCACATTTCTAGAGGACGGCATTTTCCGTTACAACGTCGACCCCAAAGGCGAGTTTTCCGAGTACGCCACGCCGCGTAGCAAGTCCCACACGGCTAAGATTCAGGCCCCGCCCGACACCTCGGACACCTACAGCAAGCCGAGCGCAACGGTTGTCGACAAAGGCGACGCTATCGAGATCACCGGCGGCAAGGCGACCGTGGTTCTGGACAAGGCGACCGGCAAGATGAGCATTAAATCGGGCGACCGCGTCGTGGTCTCCGAGTCCGCATCCCTCGACCTTGATAAGAAGGGTACTGTCCAGACACTCGCCAAGGAGAAGTCCGAGAACTTCTTTGGCGGTGGCACCCAGAATGGGCGCTTCTTGCACACCAACCAGACCATCGCCATCTCCAACACTAATAACTGGACCGACGGCGGCGTCGCCTCGCCCAACCCGTTCTACTGGACGAGCGACGGCTACGGCGTGCTTCGCAACACCTTTGCCGAGGGTTCTTACGACTTTGGCTCTACGGACTCCTCGACGGTCACGACCTCGCACAGCGAGAATGAGTTCGATGCCTATTACTTCGTGGCAACCGAAACGGGCGCCTCGAACGTGGCGACCGAGATGCTGCAGGACTACTACAAGGTGACCGGCAATCCGGTACTGCTGCCCGAGTACGGTTTCTACCTGGGTCACCTTAATGCCTACAACCGTGATGGCTGGTCAACGACCTCGGGTCAGAAGAAGTGGGAGACCAAGGGCAGCAAGCCTTCGAGTGAGAAGGGCAACGTTAAATGCGAGTCCGGCATGTCGACGGGCTACAAGCTCGACGGCACGCTTGCCGCCGAGACGCTCAACGGAGAGGGCCCCACGGTCGATACCGAGAACATGAAGGCGACCGATTTCGACCGCCAGTTCTCCGCCCAGCAGGTTATCGATGACTACGAGGACAACGACATGCCGCTCGGCTGGTTCCTGCCGAACGACGGATACGGTGCCGGCTATGGCCAGAACGGTTATTACAAGACCGGCGGCGTCAACTCCGACGGAACGAGTTCAGCCGAGCGCCTCAACGCCGTGCGTGCCAACGTCGACAACCTTAAGAAGTTTACCGAGTATGCTAACTCCAAGGGTGTGAGCACGGGTCTGTGGACCCAGTCTAACCTGGAGCCTGACAGCAACTCCGAGACCCCGTGGCATTTGCTTCGCGATTTCGACGCCGAGGTCAAGACGGGCGGCATTACCACCCTCAAGACCGACGTCGCTTGGGTGGGCTCTGGCTACTCCTTTGGCCTCAACGGCATCAAGACGGCCTACGATACGGTGACGACCGGTGCCAACAAGCGCCCCAACATCATCACGCTTGACGGTTGGGCCGGCACGCAGCGCTTTGGTGGCATCTGGACCGGCGATCAGTACGGCGGCAACTGGGAGTACATCCGCTTCCACATCCCCACGTATATCGGTCAGAGCCTCTCGGGCAACCCCAACATCGGCTCCGATATGGACGGCATCTTTGGTGGCGACCCCATCATCTCCGCGCGCGACTACCAGTGGAAGACGTTCACGCCCTCTATGCTCGATATGGACGGCTGGGGCACCTACCGCAAGTCGCCCATGACGCACGGCGATCCCTACACGGGCATTTCGCGCTTTTACCTCAAGCTCAAGGCGCAACTCATGCCCTATATCTACACGAGCGCGGCCTCGGCGGCCAACATCGACACGGGCAACGGCGATACCGGCCTGCCCATGATCCGCGCCATGCTGCTCTCCGACAACTCCGAGTACGCCGCAAGCACCTCGACGCAGTATCAGTACATGTTTGGTGAGAACTTCCTGGTGGCACCGGTGTATCAGGATACCCAGGCAGATGAGAACGGCAACGACGTTCGCAATGGTATCTACCTTCCCAACTACGGCACCGACGAGAATCCCACCATCTGGATTGACTACTTCTCGGGTAAGCAGTACCGCGGCGGCCAGGTCCTCAACAACTACGATGCGCCGCTTTGGAAGCTGCCGCTGTTTGTGAAGGCCAACGCCATCGTGCCGATGTATGCCGAGAACAACAACCCCGAGGCCGTGAGCGACACCAACACCAAGGGTACCGACCGCAGCCAGCGTATCGTCGAGTTCTTCGCCACCGAGGGTGACGGCACCTTTACGCAGTACGAGGACGACGGCTCTTCCATCCAGAACA
>CAJJZO010000241.1 GCA_905197585.1 uncultured Collinsella sp. | reverse complement strand
GGTATCGGGCGAGCTCTCCGCGCGCTCCCATTTACTGACCGCCTGGCGCGACAGTCCCAGCTTTCGTGCCAGCCCTTCTTGACTAAAGCCTTTGCTGCGGCGAAGGTCGGCGAGCCGCTGCGCAGTTTCTACATTCATGGTTCCTCCTATGTGATGCCAGCCGTACCGCCGGACCGCTTTTGTTCTTAAGGCGCCTTGCACAGTTAAAAATCTATCCGCCACCGCCAAAAGCATGCCACCTATTCTAGTGAGATTTTTGACAACCGGCGGTTGCGGGCGCATATGAGCTGCGGAAATGTGTCCAAACAAAGCAATGACCCGTAGCTTGGTTGTCCCCGTTGCGGCGTTAACGGTAGTATGGTCGTACTGTTTATTCCGCACCGCCAACGGAGGGAGTTCCGCGCCGTGAACCGCGATTTCGCCTCATCGCTCATCCAGCTCAACAACACGTTCTATCGCGAGCACTCCGCTTCCTTTTCCGATACGCGCCAGGCCCCGTGGCCCGGCTGGGTACGCACCATGGATATCGCGCTCGAACAGCTCGACGTCGCCACGATCGAGCATCCCGTCCGCGTCTTCGATCTTGCCTGTGGCAATATGCGATTCGAGAACTTTGCCGCCGGCGGCGCACTTGCCGCCAAGGGCGTCGATGGCGCAAACCCCTCGGCAGATGCCAGCTGCCCGTTTGAGTTCTATGGTGTCGACTCGTGCCAAGACCTGGCCATCGATGCACATGGCCACGCGCTGCGCATTCCCAACCTGCACTTCCAGGAACTCGACGTGCTCGACGCCCTTATGAAGCTCAACCCCGCCGAGACGCCCGACGTGCTTTTCGACGCCCCGCTCGCCGACATCTCGGTCTGCTTTGGCTTTATGCACCATGTGCCGTCGTGCGAGTACCGTGTACGCGTGCTCGACGCCCTGGTGCGCCAGACGCGCCCGGGCGGCATCATCGCCATCAGCTTTTGGGAGTTTATGAACGACGAGCGCATGGCGCGCAAGGCTGTTCGCGCCGAAGCCCGCGCCGAGCTCACCCCGCCGTTTGAGGGTTACGATTCCGCCCAGTTTGAAGCCGGCGACCACCTCATTGGCTGGCAAAACGACCGCCACGCCTACCGCTATTGCCATCACTTTGACGATCAGCAGATCACCGACCTGGTGCGCGGCGTCCGTACGTTCTACAAGAGCGGCGAGGTCCCCGTGCGCGAGCTTGAGCGCTTCCATGCCGACGGTCGCAGCGGCGAGCTCAATCGCTATGTGATTCTCAAGCGCCTGTAGGCACCGACGACTCGCCGTCGAGCCGCACAGCGTCTTTCGGGCAAACTATGCCTACCCTTTTTTCAACCCATTGACGGAACGCGCAGCTATGCGTTCCATACTTATGACCAAGGAGCCTCATGGGAGCCGTCCACGTTCGCACGCCTAAGAACTTTGTGCTCGAGGAGCGCCTGGAGCGCTACGCCGATGCGATTGAGACGAACCCCGAGGCCTATGTCGGAGATTGGCGCAAGGCCTGTGCGCCCGCAGGCAGCGAGCCCTTCGAACACCTTCATCTGGATCTGGGCTGTGGCAAGGGAACCTATCTGGTCGAGCGCGCCCACCGCGAGCCCGACACCCTCTTTATCGGCATGGACCAGGAGCCCATCTGCATCGCCTATGCCGCGCAGAAAATCTGCGAACAGGGGCTATCCAACGCACTCGTCCTGCCCCGAGGCGCCGCATCGCTGCCACAGCTGTTTGCCGCAGGCGAGCTCGATGCCATCACCATTAACTTTCCCACGCCGCAGCCCAAGGCCAAGTACGCTAAAAAACGACTCGTCCATGTCGACCATCTGATGCTCTACCGCCCGCTCTTTTCAGCCGGCGCTACCGTCACACTGCGCACCGATAGCAAGCCGTTGCGCGATTACGCCCTGGGACAGTTTGCCGCGGCCGGCTACGATACGCTTTGGGTAAGCGACGACGTCCGCCGCGACCATCCCGAGCATCCCGAGACCGAGTACGAGCGCCGCACGCGCGAGATGGGTGCCGCCGTCTATGGCATTTGCGCCACACCTGGAGCGCAGCCCAGCGATGAACAGCTCGCGGCGGGCCGCGCGCAGGAGCAAAGCCTAGCCTGCTACCTGCCCGATAACCTCGATGAGCTCGCCTATGTGCCTCTGGGCATGGAAGAGGCCGTCGAGAACTTTAGAAACCGTGCCCGCAAGGGCAAGAAGCGTCTACCGCAAGAGTCCTAGGGGCTTCTGATGGTCGCGGCGTTGGCAAACAAGCGCAAATAGGCGCCAGTGAACGGCCCTCAAACCTAAGTGAGTAGACTATTTTGCAATAGCCAAGCACAGCCCGCATAGCGAAACATAAAACCGACGCTCCTATAAGTTGTCAAGAGGCAGTTTGCGGGAGCGTTCTCTCCAATTCGCACAGGAGCTCGTAATA